>CAYOHV010000271.1:0-2269 GCA_964403825.1 uncultured Bifidobacterium sp.
TGTCGTCAACTCAAGGTTGAAGTTGCCGACTCGAAACTCAATGCTGAAGAGTCAAAGAACGGCATGATCAAAGCGTGTCAAACATCGCTGGCCATGGTCGGCGGCAACGCGTTGTTCAACCCAGACGTTTCAGTGCTTGGCAACTGCGCCGATAAAGCGGGCAAAGCAACTGGTCTTCCTGACTTCGCTGCGTTAGCAAACGATGTCAACGAACAGTGCGCACCACAAGCATGGATTCTCCAGGCTGTGGCCGAGCCTTGCAATGGCACCAACACCGGTTCACGTGATTTGAAGGCCATGGTTGGTGTGACCAAGTTCTACAAGACGGTCGAACCAAACCTCACCGGTATCTTCATGGTTCCTGGTGACCTTCCCACCACCGTGCAATCAGCCACCTACCAAATTGCTGCCCAAGCAAAGGCTGGCGTGAACTTCACTGACGCCTACAAAGTTTCGGGCCGCGCACCGCAGGCTGACTTCAACACATTTGTTCAGGCTGTGAAGTCGGCAAACGGAACCTACGTCTACAACGGTTCAAATGACGTTGCTATGACCAAGATGCGCAAGGAAGCGGCTGCTCAAGGCCTTTCCAGCGTCAAGGTATGGGCATGTTCATTGGCTTGTTACACCGAAGCATTCAAGAATGAAGGCGCATCAGTAACCGGCACCTATGTGTGGTTGCAGTTCATTCCGTTCGAAGAAGCATCAAGCAACAAGGCTGCTCAGCAATATGTTGATGCCGTCGGCGGCAAGCCCGATTCATTCGGTGCTCAGGCTTGGCAAGCAGCAATGGCGTTCGCTCAATCGGTTGACGAAATTGTCTCCGCTAACGGACCAAACGCCATCACTCGTGCAGCAGTGCTTGAGAAGATGAAGACGCTGAAGTTTGATGCGGGTGGCTGGATTGGCGAGCGCACTGGCCCGAAGGTGTTCTCACCTTGTTTCGTGGTCATGCAAGCCAACAATGGCAAGTTCGAGCGTGTGTACCCGACAAAGGTCGGCACCTTGGATTGTGAAGCCAGCAACATTGAAACCGTGAAGCTCGATCCGGTTCAAGAAGCAACCAAAGTTAAGTAAGACAAAACATTCCGCAGGTCGGAATGTGTAGGTAGTTGGTTTGGGAGCCGGCGAGTGTCGGCTCCCAAACCGAAATTCATTTATCCGCACCAGGGGGGAATATGCGGTTTAAGTTCAGTCCACGGCTTATATCGGCACTTGTCGTGGCGGCGATCATCATTTGGGTCGTTGTTCAGAACTGGGGCGGTAAGCCCTTAGACAGTCGCAATATTTCCTCTTGGCTTGTGGTGGGTATCGCGCTTGGTGGCGCATATGCCATCACTGCCGGTGGTCTTGTTGTTACGTATGCGACTACCGGTATTTTTAATTTCTCGCATGCCGCAATTGGGTGTTTCCTAGCGTTTTTCTATTGGCAATTAGTAACGAAAAACGGAGTACCAGTTGTACTCGCCATCATCATTACGCTCGGAATAGTTGCACCGGCAATCGGCATATTTTTAGATCGATTAATCATGCGGCGATTACGCGACGCCGCATTAGTTGTGCAGTTAATGGTGACAGTGGGTTTGATGCTCACCTTTATGGGTCTCACCCTCACCATTTGGAAGCCCACAACACCGCGCACGCTGCCACAATTCTTTAAAGACACAGAGGGCGTACGCATCGGTGAAGTTGTTGCCACTTGGCATCGCATCATCACCGTTGTGGTTGCGCTTGCTGTTGCGGTGTTCTTGCGTTGGTTGCTCTATCGCACACGTCTCGGAATTTCGATGCGCGCGGTGGTGGACAGCCGCAGCCTCGCCGGTCTCACCGGTGCCAAACCATCTGTTGTTTCGGGTGCGTCATGGGCGCTTGGTTGTATAACTGCTGGACTTGCCGGCATTCTCATTGCGCCTGAATCGGGCATGGTCGTCGACAACTTGGCGCTCGTCATCGTGGTTGCTTCGGCCGCCGCTGCGATTGCTCAGTTGAAGAGCATTCCAATGGCATTTGTTGGCGGCCTCATCATTGGTCTTGCCAGTTCGTTCTCCAGCACATTCATGAGCTGGGGTAAGGAATGGACCTATTCAAACGAAGCAATTCCAGCAGTGATTTTGTTCATCGCACTTTTGTTCTTGCCTCAAGCTCGTTTGGAGACCGGAAAGATTCGTCTTACCAAACGCACCGAACGTCTCACCAAACCATGGGAAGCCGGTTTGGGCGCACTTGTCATGATCGCCATTGTTGGCGCATGGGCGAATGGTTGGATTCC
>CAYOHV010000272.1:0-2260 GCA_964403825.1 uncultured Bifidobacterium sp.
GTTGCCGCGTTGTCATAAACACTTTTGCCCGCTTCATAAGTGACCACCGCGTCTTTCTTCCCGTGCACAACCATCAGCGGCGGTGTTTCCGACCACGTCATATTGTTCGCCGGAAAAAATTGTGCTGATCCTGCAATCACCATGGCGGCATCGAAGTTCTTTAACCGACAACAATTCGCAGCTGTGGAACCAACCGTTGTCATTCCGCCTAATGAATGCCCCGAGATCCCAACGCTGGATAAATCCAAAAGCCCCGTTATCTCTCGTCCATCGGGTGACGATGAAAGTCGTTGCAATTCTGAAAGAACAAATGCAATGTCACCAGGTTGATTAACAACATCGTTTGCATCCGGTTGTCCTGGAGATTCACCACTTGAAAGAGGAAAGCGCGGCGCCACCACAACAAATCCCACTGAAGCCCATGCCGCTAAAAGGTCGCCGTAATCCGCTGGCGTCGCGCCTAAGCCATGCGCGAACAAAATCACTTTGAATGGCCCTTCACCGGCTGCAGGCGGAGCCAAAAACATTGGAGTTCCATCGGAAACAGATGAAAAGTCATCGTCTTTCGCTTGGTCTTGCGAGGGCGCAACCGCCGGATACCAAATACGCATTTCAATTTCGCGACTCGGCGCGCCTGGTTGCCACTTATTGGCTGGCGTAACTCGCTTCGTATCAGTCACCGAAATTGATGTGATGCCAACAGGAAACTTTGAACTCGTGATTTGCTGAATCGGATAGGTGTTTTTCGCCGAATCAGTTGAACGCGAACAGGCTGAAAGCAAAAGCGCACATAGGAGAAGGGCAATTCCTAAGCGTCGGCGCATGCTGCGACTTTAGGGGGTGGCACAATGGAACGATGAGCGCAGCGGGAATTGGATATACAGCCGCCGTTGCCACCGCCATCATTTTCCTCGTGGCCGCATTGGCCAAGTTACGGAACCTCAATAAAACAGCGCAGGAATTTGATGACCTCGGATTACGTCATCCCGAATTCTTCGCTCGCATTGTTCCCTTTACCGAAATTGCAATCACGGCTTTGTTAATCATCGTTCCTGCAGTTGGCGCGATTGCGGCAATGGTGACCTTGGCTTTTTTCACCACATTTCTGGTTGGCCGTCTACGTAAAGGTGTGCGCGCGCCTTGTGCATGTTTCGGCGCCATCAGCAACGCTCCCTTAGGGCCAAGCACCATTGTTCGTAACGTTCTGTTTTTTGTTTTAGCGGCAACATCGCTACTGGCAACTAAGCCTGTGTCACCGTCGGCACTTGAAATTGTTGTTGTGGTTATTGCACTTGCGCTCGGCGTGGGACTTGTACGTTTCACCGATATCGTGATCAAACGATGACAGATTCTTGGGGAGAAATTCCGTCTAGTCCGCCCCCCGATCGTTTTGGTCAGTGGGTTTATGACGAAGATGGCCGCTTGGTTTGGCAAGTCATCACAAATCCCCGACCATCGGCCTTAGCAATTTCTGCACTCGTACTTGGTATCGCCGGCGTCTTTTGCGCTGGATTCATATGTGGCCCGCTTGCGGTGGTGTTCGGATTTCTTGGTCGACGAGATATTCGCCAGTCAAACGGTTGGATCACCGGCGATGGCATCGCACTTGCGGGCATCATTTTGGGGGCAATCGGAGCGATTCTCTGGATTCTGTTCGCTATTTACGTGCTTATGAATACCAATGGTTTTTTCGGCACCGATGTTTCCCCCATAACGATTGAGCCCATCGATCGCACCTAGAGCATCAGCAGAAATTCACTCAAATTCCGTCTTCTAAACTGTCCCTGAATCGCCAAAGAAAGGCTCGCAATGTCGGTCGCAGCAACTACCCCGATTGAACTCATCAACAATGTTTATGGTCGCCTTCCCGGACGAGTAGAACTTGGCCGCCAACGTCTTGGTCGTTCGCTGACCTTTGCTGAGAAAGTTCTCATCAACCATTTACGCGATCCTGAAAATCAAGAACTCGAACGCGGCCGCTCCTATGCCGATCTCGATCCCGATCGTGTCGCCATGCAAGATGCCACCGCGCAAATGGCGCTCTTACAGTTCATGACCGCAGGCCTCGATGAGGCCGCGGTTCCATCAACTGTTCATTGCGATCACTTAATTCAAGCCAAGAGCAACGCGCGCGTTGATCTTTTAACTGCCGAAGACACCAATGCTGAGGTGTACGACTTTCTCGAATCAGTTTCGGCGAAATATGGAATCGGTTTTTGGCGTCCGGGTTCGGGCATCATCCACCAAGTTGTGCTCGAGC
>CAYOHV010000273.1:0-2250 GCA_964403825.1 uncultured Bifidobacterium sp.
AGCGCTTGTTTGCCGGGCATGGTCTAACGCGCGAAAGCGTTCATCGACGGTGTTGGGGCGGAAGGCATTACGTACCTCTGGACGATTAAAGGCAATTCTGACGGTGCCCTGATCGACGGCTCGGTGATAGGTGATATCGGTGAGGTCAGTAAATCCGGGTACCTCTTTCCATGCCTTTGCATCAAATATTTCGGATACCACGAAAATCTCTCCTTCGCCGCGCCACAGTTTTGCCTAGCATCGCAGTAGCAACAGTCTGCCGTGCAAGAGACCGAGGTGCAGTATCAATGTTCGGAAAACGTTCAAAACCAGAAGACGGTGCGGCGCGATTGCGTTCTTTGGCCTTTTTCGAAGGCTTCTCGGATGCCGAATTGGATCGAGTCGCGCAATTAGCTCATAGCGTCGAAGTGGAAACCTCAGAAGTGTTGATTGATCAAGGTCGCGTTGGCCAAGAGTGTTTTGTTATCGAGGCTGGTTCGGCCGGCGTTTATGTGGCCGACGAACATATCGTCTCGTTGGGCGCGGGATCGATGGTGGGCGAGATGTCGTTAATTGATCGTCGACCTCGTTCGGCCACGGTGGTGGCAGAAACTCCAATGCGTCTTTTGGCATTCGATACCAAAGCATTTCGTCAACTGCTTTCGGAAATGCCAAAAGCGGAAGAACGTGTTTTGCAAATGTTGGCTGACCGTTTGAAAGCGAATCAGAAGCCGCAGGCTTAAACGATCTTTCCATCCGCTTGTCGTTGCATTTTGCGACCAACGCATTCGGTGGTTTCAAATTCGTTAAGCATCGAAATGTCGTCAGTCCAACACCATGAACGGCGTGGCGTTTTGCTGTCGGTCGTAAGTGCGGCGATTAATGCCCGTTGGGGTGAACCGTTTTCATAAATGACGGTTGCGCTTTCGATTTCAACTTCGCCGCTAAAAGATTCATCGCGTTCGACAAATGGCAATGCATCAACTTCCGCTTGCGGATTTGAATAACCGAAATGTCTTGGCGGCGTCGTGGAAAGAAGAAGTACCGCATGTTCAGTGGTGTAACCGCCGTTCGCCGTGCACAATCCAAATGTGCCGGGATCATTGCGTAAAACATTGGTCATCGTGGCAACGCCATGAGTGGTGTAGTTGTTAAATGGACCACCGGCGAACGTCATTCCGCCCGTTGTCGTAAGGGGAATACGCGCACCGATTCCGCCCCAACCACCATGATCGCTATCAAGTAGTTGCAACTCGCGCGCGCCAATTTGAACGGCGCTAGTGAAACATGAATACAAATCAGCATGAGCAATGTCATGGGGAGTTATGCCGGCCATGGCGTAGGCGTTGCGTCCGGCGATATGTAAAGCCGGCGATGAATGCAGGTTTATGCGATTGGAAACATGCCAATGATCAATGGCTTCGCTGGCGGAATGAAAGAACACCCAACGATCGGGAGAGATATTGCGTCGTTGTGCTTCCGCCACCGAAAGAATGAGAACGGCGCCACCTTGATCAACTTGATTGTTGGAAACGAGGTATTTCGTATACGGCGTCGAAATCATTCGATTCGATTCCGATGGCGTCACAATTTCATCGGCCGATGGTGCGTTACGAATCCAGGCGTACGGATTGTTGGCGGCCACGGAGGCAAATGCCGCCGCTAAGTTGCCCATTCGTCGGCGATGGTCATCTACTGACAATCCCAATTGCGCTCGTAATGCAACTTCAAATAGTGGATACACATGAATTGGTAATTGCACACCGGCGGCAATTTCTGCTTCGTCGACCATGGGTCGGCTATCGCCAATGACTTCCGCCGGCAAAACATTTTCATCTTGCGTTGACCATGGGGGAGTTTCGCCATTGGCGCGAAAACGGGTGCGAGTGCGGGTTGCTTCGCCGCCACAAATTGCGACCGAATCACATTCGCCGGCATAAATGGCTTTGGCGGCGCGCGCCATCATGACGCCGGCGAAATTTCCGCCCACTACTGATGTGGCCAAACGACGGGGTTGGGCACCAATGCGATCGGCGACGGCCACGGCGTCATTGCGATAACGCCATGAAAGTTGATTCACCGTGAGTAATTGATCGATATCGCGTAGCAGCCCAGCCACACCTGCATCGCGTTCGGCGCGGCGCAGGGCCTCGACCATGAGATCGGCAGGTTCAAGTTTTTCCGGCTCGGAACTGGGAATCGTGATTTGGCCTACGCCGACAAGCACCGGCAGGCGGGGATCCAGCGAGACATCCATAGTGGGACCGTATC
>CAYOHV010000274.1:0-403 GCA_964403825.1 uncultured Bifidobacterium sp.
ACTCTGGACCGTAAATTTCGACAACGCGACCACGAGGTAAACCGCCAACACCTAAAGCAAGATCGAGAGCAAGAGCGCCGGTGGGGATTGTCTCGACACGCATGGTGCCCTTTTCGCCCATCTTCATGACAGAGCCTTTGCCAAACTGCTTTTCGATTTGGCCAAGTGCCATCTCTAAGGCTTTGTCTCGTTCGCCAGATGACTTCTGGTCTTTGTCCTTCTCCATGGCTTTACCTTTCGTGAACTTTCGGGAATCTGCTGCTGGGTACTTGCTGTTGAGAGATTTCTACTGAGGGGGTATGACAGGACTGGTGCTAACTAGGTGGCGGAATCTGCGCCGGAAACTGAATTTGTAGAACAGGTGTTCGACTGAACGACACCAACGTAGTTTCGAACAGGCGTT
>CAYOHV010000274.1:413-2237 GCA_964403825.1 uncultured Bifidobacterium sp.
AGGTCTGCCGAAACGATTTCAGAAAACCCATCGCAAAGGGGGGAATGCTGCCGAGAGAAGGGGAAATTCCGCCAGCCGGTCCCTCACTTTGGCCGGCCAGCCCCCTTTTTCCAAGGGCCGGTAGGCTCAAAATGTGAGCAACCAAGCAAATCTCCCCACCGACCCAGCCGCCCGAGACGAACATCTCCGGCAGCGCCTTACCCCCGAGCAATACCAAGTCACGCAGTGTTCAGCGACCGAGCCGGCATTCACCGGCAAGTACTGGAACTGCCATGACGACGGCACCTATCACTGCATCGTGTGCGATGCCCCGCTCTTTAGTTCGGATACAAAATTCGATTCAGGAACGGGTTGGCCAAGTTTTTTCGATCCGATGGATAACGACGCCATCGCCACAAAGATCGATACGACCTATGGCATGGTGCGCACCGAAGCGTTATGCGCCAAATGTGGTGCACATCTCGGACATGTTTTTCCTGATGGACCAAACCCAACCGGTTTGCGTTACTGCATGAACTCTGCGTCGCTTGATCTCAAACCCGAGAAACAAGACGACGACGCAAATGATCAAGCGCAGTAATAACAGTGAACTGACGGATTTGTTCGCGATCGCCTGGTAAACGAACCATCGCCGTTTCAGTAATGCCATCAACGGTGGTGGCCATAAAGACAGTGCCGGGTGCGATTCCTTCTTGAGGATCGGGACCAGCGACACCGGTTACGGCCAAACCAACATCGCATTGCAAGACGCGACATGCCGCTTCGCTCATAGCGCGCGCCGCATCATCACTAACGACTGGTCCGCGCTCAACACCGAGAACATCGAATTTCACTTCCGAGGCGTAACTCACAATTGATCCGCGGAAAACATCACTGGAACCGGGAACGCCAACTAAACGACTGGCAATCATTCCGCCGGTTAACGATTCCGCCAATCCGAATGACAAGTCTTGCGCGCGCAACATCGAGAGCACGACCGTTTCCATTGTTTCGTCGTTCACCGAGAACACCCAATCGGAAAGGATGTCGGCCACTATCGCAACTTCAGCATCAACAATGGCATCGGCTTGTTCAACGGTGTCGGCCTTAGCGGTGATACGAACTTTTAATCCTTCGATACCACTGGCTAAAAACGCAATGGTGGCGTGGCCGGTGGCATCAAGTTCTTCCATATGTTCAGCCAACATTTCGGCAATGCCGCTTTCGGAGTGTCCCCAACTGCGAATCGTGCGACTGCGAATAACACCCTGATGACCGGCACGACGGCGAAGTTCAGGAATAACGGTTCCCAACATCATTTCGCGCATTTCATAAGGAACGCCGGGCACCGCAAAAATAACTTTGTCGCCGACGGGACAAATAAGACCCGGCGCCGTACCTGGTTGTTGTGGGATTCGACTAGCACCAACGGGAACCAATGCTTGTCGCAAGTTATTGCGTGGCATTTCCCGTCCCCGTGCGCCAAACATTTCAATTAAGCGCTCAACAACTTCAGGGTCTTCTTCAAGCGTGGTGCCCATAACTTCGGCAATGACATCGCGAGTGATGTCATCTTGGGTTGGCCCTAAACCACCGCACACCACCACCGCATCAGCGCGCGAAAGTGCTTCGGTTAAGCAATCACGAATGCGATTCCAGTTATCGCCCACTTTGGTTTGGCGGTAACAGTCGATACCAGCCAGCGCCAACTGTTCACCGATCCACGACGAATTCGTATCGACAATTTGACCAAGTAATAACTCGGTTCCTACGGCAACAACTTCACACTGCATGCACAATCTCCGTTCGTTTAATTAAGCGTGCGGCAACAACTGCGTGCAGCGC
>CAYOHV010000275.1:0-2233 GCA_964403825.1 uncultured Bifidobacterium sp.
GTCGCATGATGAATCGGTGACGATATGTACGCCGGACATAGGGGCCCCCGTGTGTTGGTCTGGCTGAAGCGTAGTTGTCCAAACTGTTCGAGATAGTTACTGGCGGGAAAGTTAGGCCGTCGCTTTTTCTTTGCGTGACGAACGCCAATGGCGAATCCACCACACGGCTAAGAAAATCCCCGCCCCCACCGATAAGGCCAATCCGAAGCCAGAAATCGATGTACTGCGCACTTCAATTCTCGAAGTCGCAACCGTTAAGCGCCCATCGGGGGATGAAAGCGTTACATCAAGGGGAAACGCACCCGAAGCACGCAAACTGACTGCTACTTCAACCGTGGTGGTACCAGAAGGCGGCAAAACCGCATCAACCGTTGCGCCTTGAGGAAACTCCAACTTGGGCGAGTTCAGTTGTAGACGAACTTTCGCTTCCGATGTTGAAGCGTTGGTTAAGACGATGGGAATTTTTCCGTTGGATGACGCTAAACGAATGCGTTGCGAGTTCGGTAATGAAACCTGGCTTGCTTGTTGTGAAACGTTTTGGTTTACGCCATTGAGTAATCGCAGACGATCGGCAGTTGAAAGTCCGACGTTTGCCGAAGTCAACGACTGACGGAGAAGATTTTCGCCCGTTGCGGCTTCGCCGGCGAACATTGATGTGAGCCCAGCAATGTCTTTTTGTGTTTGGTTCCAAGCATCGGCGTAACTGTTGATGGGAACAACCGGAAGCGATGTCCACTTGCGGACTCGCGAACTAGTAGTTGCCGTAAATGATTGATCATTAAGCGCGGTCGCTGTGATTAACGGTGCACCAATGGTTCCGCCGGCGCTTCCATTAGCCGCGGTTAGTCCGGCCAAAAAAACTTGCAATGTTTCAGCATCGATTCCGCTTGGGATTTTTAATGCAACGTTGCGTCCCGTTCCGTCGGCATTCACCGCAAGCATGGTGAGCATGGCCAAACCATTTTGCGCGCGCAGCACTGGATCGTTTCCGAAAAGTAACTGCAATGCGGCACCAATATCGTTGGCTATTGCGGAATAACTCTGCTGCTGCGCGGTTTCAATTCGGAAGGGAGTAGTAAGGGCGGCATTGTCGTTCACGATGCCGAGAGCATTTGCTTCGACAACAAATTTCGTCATTCCTAATTGCGTAAGTGATTGCAAAGATTCGGCAGTGGTGTAATCGCTTACAAAACCAATTGACTCGACGGGCGCTTTTCCAGTCAGCGAACGCAAGGTCGATGCACCTTGTTGAAATGATTCTTGCAAAGTCGCGCCAAGTCCGCCGGCCACTAAATTTCCCGATTCAACTGACGTATAGGGAAGACGCAAAATGTCGCGGTTACGTAATTGCGTAAGTGTGGATTCCGAAAGTTGTAATTGCGAAAGTGTGAATGGGGAAAGCGATAATGAAAGTGGAACGGCCGCCCCTTCATTGGCCACCAAAGCCAAAAGTTGTTCGGCATGTTCTTTTTGTTCCGATGTCAAAACAGCCGTATTTTTCTCGATTTCTAGCTGTTCTTCTATATCGGCCACTAACGAAACGTTGAGCGGTGGTGTGGTTGCAGTGGCCTCCGGTAAACGAATGAGATGGACAACAACGCGCGCTACTTCGCGGTTATTAGCGGAAAACAAAATCTCAACCGGATAGATCCCAACTTCAGTGAGTGAAATTGCATTGGCAATTGGAGTAGCGCCGGCGATAGGAATTGCGATCGTTAATCGGTTGTCTTGTACGCGTTGTGAGAGTTCATAACTAGGCAACGTCGTTACAACGCCGCCTAATTGTTCACCGGCAATTGTGCGTTCCAAATTTGCGCGGCCTACTACGCGACCATGAATGCTCGTGGAAACTTGCGCGTTAGCGGGAACTCCGCCGGTGCGTAACTCCACACTCCATGTGCCGCCCGGCGCGACAAACGGTGTCACTTTTTGTACGGAAATAAAAGGTGCCGCATCGGTTTGTTGTGCATGGCTTGGAACCGATAATGGAAAAACCAGACTGACCATTGAACTGGCGAAAAATCCGAGCAAAACGAAAATGAAAAGCAACCATTTCACCGGTGTGCTTTTCATATTTACGCCAATGCCCCGCGTAATTCTCATTGGCCTTCGTCAAGTAACGAAAGAGCCAAAACTGCTAATCCAACGGGCTCTGTTTCAAATCCCAAGTGGAGATAAAGGGCATAGGCGCGTTCATTAGAAATCTGCGTATTGACCATCACTCGTTCGCAGT
>CAYOHV010000276.1:0-2219 GCA_964403825.1 uncultured Bifidobacterium sp.
AACACCATGACTTGTGAAGCCATGATGGGCGACGGAAAAGCATTGCAAATGGGAACCAGTCATGAACTTGGGCAGAACTTTGCCCGTGCATTTTCAATTCAATATCTCGATGACACTGGTCAACAGCAATTCGCGTGGACAACTTCATGGGGCGTCTCCACCCGCATGGTCGGCGGTCTCATCATGTCGCATGGTGATGACGATGGATTGCGTATTCCGCCGCGCCTCGCGCCAATTCAAGTTGTGGTGCTCGCGGTGCGCGACGACGATGCGGTAATAGAACGTTGTCGGCAGTTACACGCCCAACTCGCCGACGCCGGTATCCGCGCTGAATTGGATTGTCGAACAGAAGTATCGATGGGGCGGCGCGCCACCGATTGGGAACTCAAAGGAATTCCGGTTCGTCTTGAACTTGGTCCTCGTGATTTGGCCGAAGATGCCATCACCGTGGTGAATCGCATTCGCAAAGAAAAATCGACGCAGCCGTTAGCGACGATCGCCAATCACACGCTTGCGGTACTGGATGAAAGCCAGAACTTCTTATTGGCCGACGCCGAATCACGTCGTAATGCCAGCACCGTCGATGTGGTCAGTGTGGCCGAAGCAGCCGAAGCGGCCACCACCGGATGGGCCCGACTTCCGTGGGCGACCCTTGGACCAGAAGGCGAAGCCGAGTTGGCCAAGCATTCGGTAACGGTTCGCTGTTTGGTGATGCCGGATGGCTCGCTGCCGCAATCCGATGATGCCGATGGGGCGTTAGCGGTCGTCGCAAGGGCCTATTAACCCCCATTTCAAGGGCTTTTTTACGTTTTTTGGGGCGAGCCGGCGTTTACGGGGTGGTCAGCGGGTAGTTGACCCGTGTACCATTACGGGGTCGCAATTCGTTCGTGAATGCAGGTAACCCTGCAAACGAAAGGCGTGGGCCCGCCCCACGCCTTTGTTGTTCGGTCCGCTCGGGCAGCGGGCCGCCGCCCTTTGAAAGGAGGTCAAAATGAGTGTTCCTGAGCGCGTGCGCGCCGTTATTGAACCCATCGTGGCCTCCCAAGACCTCGAGTTATTCGATCTTGAGCAGGCGGGACCTCTTCTGCGCGTCACGGTTGATCGACCGGGGGGCGTGGATTTGGAAGCCATCGCCGCGTGCACTCGGGCAATTTCACGTGCACTCGATGAACACGATCCCATTGCGGCGGCCTACACCCTGGAAGTTTCCAGTCCTGGTTTGGAGCGCACATTGCGCACACCAGCTCACTTTGCGTGGGCGGTTGGTCGGCAAGTGACACTCAAAACTTTTCCCAATCATCCGCTTGGTCGGAGATTTAACGGAACCGTCACCGCGTCAAATGACACCAGCGTGACCGTTTTGTTAGATGAACCAGCAGGCGAATCGGTGACATTCAATTTGGGCGAAATTGAAAAGGCTCGCACCACCTTTACCTGGGGTGGAGAACCGAAACCGGGCAAACAAAAAAAGTCTGCAAAGAAAACCACTCGGGACACTGCGTCCCTCAACGAGGAGAAGATTCAGTCGTGATGAATTCACCTGATCTCATCGAAGCTTTACAAGCGCTTGCCATTGATAAAGGCATTTCCATCGACACGCTTTATGGCGCGTTGGCAGATGCCTTTGAATCGGCCTATAAGCGTTTACCCGATTCGCAGGAATACGCCTGGGTCATCATCGACCCGGACACCGGAGAAATCCGCGTGATGGCGCAAGAACTCGACGATGACGGAAACCCCATTGGTGAAGAGTTTGATGTAACGCCACCAACGGAAGTTTGGGGCCGTGTTGCTGCTCAAACCATGAAGCAGGTCATGAATCAACGTATTCGTGAAGCCGAACGGGAAATGAAGTACGAGGAATATGCCGGCCGCGAGGGCGACATTGTTACCGGCATCATTCAACAAACCGACTCTCGTTACACATTGTTAGATCTCGGTCGCGTCGAAGCGTTAATGCCGCAATCAGAGCAAGTTCCTTATGAGCGGCCCGAACCGGGCGCGCGTATGAAGGCGTACATCGTTGAAGTACGTAAAACCGCCAAGGGTCCGCAAATCATCACCAGCCGCACCCATCCTGGTTTGATCAAGCGCTTATTCGAACTTGAAGTTCCGGAAATCGCCGATGGTGTTGTTGAAATTAAGGCTTGCGCTCGTGAACCAGGAGCGCGCACAAAGATCGCCGTACTTTCGAACGATTCCAATGTTGATCCCGTGGG
>CAYOHV010000277.1:0-2200 GCA_964403825.1 uncultured Bifidobacterium sp.
TCCGGTATCACTCCAGTTGAACAGCGCGCCGTTCAAGAAGCAGCCGAGTTTGCTGGTGCGCGCAAACCGGCGTACATCATCGAAGAACCAATGGCGGCGGCAATTGGCGCGGGCTTACCGGTGCAAGAACCAACCGGAAACATGATTGTTGACATCGGTGGCGGTACAACTGAAGTCGCAGTTATTTCTTTAGGTGGTGTTGTTACTTCGCAATCAACGCGTGTTGGTGGCGATGCACTTGATAACGCCATCATTGCTTTTATTAAAAAAGAGTTCTCACTCGCCATTGGTGATCGCACTGCGGAAGAAATCAAAATTTCTCTCGGTTCGGCTTGGCCTCTGGAAGTTGAATTACACGCTGAAATCCGCGGACGAGATTTGGTGACGGGCCTACCCAAAACGGTGATCACCACCACCGAGGAAATCCGCGACGCCATTGAGGAGCCGGTCACGGCCATCGTGGATGCGGTCAAGGTAACCCTCGATAAGACGCCTCCGGAACTCTCCGCCGACATCATGGAGCAGGGCATTGTCCTTGCTGGCGGCGGTGCACTCCTCAATGGCTTGCGGGAACGTCTCGAACATGAGACCGGTATGCCAGTGGTCATTTGTCAGAACCCTCTTTTTGCGGTGGCGATCGGCTCGGGCCAATCGCTAGAGGAGTTCGACGCATTAAAGGGCGTGCTGTTCTCTTCAACGATTAACTAAGGCGGTTGGTGCGCCCATGGCGAAACCGAGCGGACGAACTCGCCTCACCATCATTTTGTTAGTTGTCACGGCCTTGGCACTTTTAACTGTTGATGGTCGCGGTTCAGGCCCAGCGGCAACAGTGCGGAACGCAATTGGATCGGTCTTTGCCCCCATTGGCGATGTGGCCGGCGGAATTGTCCGACCCGTTCGTAATGTGTGGAACGGCGCTTTTTCCGATTCGGATTTTGAAAAAGAAAACGAACAGTTGCGTCAAGAAGTGGAGAAACTTCAAGGCGAAGTAATTGCCAATGAGGTGGCGAAATCGCAATTGCAACAACTTCTTGAGTTAGTTGGTATTCCATTTGTGGGTGAGATTCCTCGTGTGCATGCCGGAGTTATAAGTGGAAGCGTTGGCAATTTCGGGAACACCATCGAAATTGATCGCGGCGCCAACTCCGGAATTAAGCGCGATCAACCAGTCATTACTGGAAAAGGATTAGTTGGTCGTGTCATCGAGGTCAGCGATTCGCGCGCCAAAGTGATGCTTATTACGTCGAATAATTTCAACGTTGGTTTTTCGGTCGTTGGCACTTCGGCGGTGGGTGTGGCGAAAGGCCAGGGAAACAACGAAACCATTAACGGTTCAAACTTGGATTCGCGCCAGAAAGTTCAAGTGGGACAAATCGCCGTTACAAGTGGTTTAGGTGACAGCGTGTATCCGCCGAATCTGCCGATCGGAACCATTACCGAAGTGCGCAATAACGCCGCCATGTTGGAATCGATGGTGACCATTCGACTTTTTGCTTCAACCACTGATCTCACCTATGTCGATGTTCTCCAGTGGGAGAAACCGAAATGACATTTGAAAATCCCATCATTCGTTACGGAATTTTGATTGTGACGGCTGCACTTTTGCAGTACGCCGTCATTTCGCAATTTCGCATTCTCGGCGTTAGCGCCGATTTACTTTTAGTGTTGGCAGTCGCGGCGGGAATGCGCGGCGGTGCTGATACCGGCGCCATCGTTGGATTCTTTTGCGGTTTGCTTTTGGACTGTTTAACCGTGACGCCGTTTGGCCTCGGAGCCTTGGCGTATCTAACGGCAGGTGTGTGCGGTGCGGGATTGGAACGAGCCACTGTGCATAGCGCTCGTTGGCTCACCATGACAGTGGCCGCATTGGCTTCAATGGCGGGAATCTTGGTTTTCGCCCTTGTCGGGGCGATCGTGGGTGATGGCGATCTGGTCAATGGTCACCTCGTCACCATCCTTCTCATCGTTGCTTTAACCAGTTCAGTCCTAGTTTTTCCGGTTTTGGCAGCCTGCCGCTGGGCTGACCCTGACGAAGATCGAATCCGAGCCGCGACCCGTTAGGGCCGTCTATCTGGTGGACTTAGAGCCGAATGGATACTGACTCGCCGAGGCTTCGCCTAAGCATCCTTTTCGTCGTGGTGGCGGCGTGTTTCGTCGTCCTCTTCGGGCGACTTTGGTATTTGCAAGTTATGGCCGCGCC
>CAYOHV010000278.1:0-2187 GCA_964403825.1 uncultured Bifidobacterium sp.
TAGGGCTTGGCGCCGATGAGAATTTCGCTGCGTTATCAATCACATTGCTGATGGCTCGAGTAAGACCACGTTCTTTACCGACAAATGATGCGGGTTCTGCGTCGACATTAATTATGCGACCAGTACGACGACTGGCTCTTTCCGCCACACCGCGCACAATTTGATCAAGAAATAACGGTGCTTCAGTTTCATCGTCATAGGTATCTGTGGCCAACTGCACCAGTTCATCAACGAGAGAACCCAACTCGCGCGTTTCCGATTCGAGATCAGAAAGAATTTCTTGACGCGCTTCGGGAGTGAGATTTTCGTAACGGCGTAACACTTCAACGTTGGTACGCAAACTAGTTAGCGGAGTGCGCAATTCATGGCCAGCGTCTTGCACTAACTGTTGTTGCTGTTTACGCGATCGGCGCAAGGCGTCCAACATTTCCGAAAACGAGCGCGCCAAGCGGCCTGATTCGTCGTTACCCGAGGGAGGAACATCAACATCAAAACTGCCACTTTGAGCGATCTTTTCAGCCGCCGCTGTGAGTTGCACTAACGGCTTGGTAGCCCGTCGAGCAATAAGCCAACCAATAAGCGCAGCGATAATGCTGGAAGCAAAAACAATGATGGCTAAACGATTGCGCAAAGACTCCAAAACCCTTTGCGTTTCGCTTAAATCGCGACCGGCCTGAATTGCCCCGCCATCAAATACTCCGACGGTAAGTACGCGAAATTTCTCTTCATCACCATCGTTAACCGTTACGGTGCGTATCTGACGACCGCGTCCCGAAGCGGCGATGGCGCGATCTTTTTGGTTAATTGGATAGTCATGATCGGCGGCGAAAATGACATCGCCATCGGGATTTAAACATTGAATCGAAACAAACTCATTAACGGAATTTCTTCCCCCGCGTTGCAAACTTGGCGCAACACATAATCCGGCAATTCGTCGTGAATCAGCTCCGGCAAAGCGCGCCACTTGTTCCTGCAAAGACTGATCTACTTCATCGCGTAGTCGATTGTCGGTCGAAACATACGTGAGCACGGCCACGACAATGGCCACTGTTCCCGCCAAGATCGCCATAGCAATGGCGATACGCGCCCGTAAGGTCATGAGAACCTCAATGTGTAACCCACACCACGCACAGTTTGAATAATGCGTGATTCTCCGCCTTCTTCAGTTTTACGTCGCAAATAGCCAATATAAACGGCCAATGCTTTGGAGTCAGGCCCGAAGTCATAGCCCCAAATTGAATCGTAAATTGCTGAATGCGAAAGCACGACACCGTCGTTACGGGCTAACAACTCGAGTAAATCGAACTCGGTCTTTGTGAGTTCAAGTTCGCGTTCATTACGCCAAACTCGTCGCGCCGCGTCATCGATACGTAAATCGCCAAGCACAATTTCACTGACAATGTCTTCTTCGGTTTTTGTGCGGCGCAACAACGCCCGCACACGGGCAAGTAATTCATCCAGCGAAAACGGTTTGGGCAGATAATCATCAGCGCCGGCATCTAAACCGGAAACACGATCGGAAACTTCTGTGCGCGCTGTGAGTACCAAAATTGGAATTTTCGATCCGGCCGAACGTAAACGTCGGCAAACCGTTAAACCGTCGATATTGGGCATACCCAAGTCAAGAAGTAATAAGTCGACACTGGGCTGGGCCGCTTCTTCGAGCGCCAAGACTCCGTCGGAGACAGCAACAACTTCATAACCCTCTAATTGCAATGCCCGTGTCAGCGATTCACGGACGGCTCGATCATCTTCAGCAACAACTAATCGGGAAGGCACGTTGTAATTGTTACCCCCAAAGAGTGAGAAGGGGGTAAGGGCGATAAACGGCATTTTTTGTGTTCTTGCGAAGTTCTTACGTTTCCCATTCAGAATGTCGTTATGACCGATACCCCGGAAACCACACCCACCCCCGAACAGCCCGCCGGCGAATCAACTGCCAGCGCATCAACTCCCAGTGCACCACCGCCTCCGCCCGCAACTGCTGCCGGAAATGGCGCGCGCAACAGCATCATTGCCGCCATCGTTGTAGGAGCGCTCCTGATCGGCGGCATCCTCGGCGGCGTTGTCGTCAAAGTTTTTTCTGATGATGACGACCATGGCCGCATGCCAATTAGTCGCAGCGGACAAATGCCGCCGCTTGGAAAAGATGGCGAGATGGGTCCGAAATCTCGTAATGATCGCGAT
>CAYOHV010000279.1:0-2183 GCA_964403825.1 uncultured Bifidobacterium sp.
ACAAACGCTTGCCAAGTTGCCACCGTTAAACCGGCCACAAATGAATTAGCGGCTAACAATGAAATGAATATGCCGATTCGCTTATCGCCCGAAGCCCAATACGCGCAGATTGCAAACGTGAAAATTGCTTGACCAATTCCCCCCAGGATGAGGACACGGCGACGGTCATATCGATCGGCAATCCAGCCGGCATAAGGACCGGTAAACACCATCGGGGCATAACCAACGAAACCTGTAATACCGAGCCACACACCACTACCGGTGATATTGAAAACAACAATGGGAACGGCGACGTTTTGTAACCAAGTTCCACTGGAGGAAAGAAGGCTTGACCCCCAGAGCAGGCGAAAATCGCGATAGCGAAAGGCGACGAACGAACCACCTTTCACAATATCCACGCCCCCAAAAGTTCATCTCGCCGTTCAAACCATTCGCGTTCGACAATGCCGAAGCGGAAATGATCTTCCCACGCTCCGTTGATCTCTAAAAATTCGACGGCCAATCCTTCTTGGCGGATACCCAATTTTTCAACCACCCGCAGGGATTTGTCGTTACGGGGAACGATGGCAATTTCGATGCGATGTAAATGCAATTCCTCGAAGGCATAACGCAAAACCGCCACGACCGCTTCGGGCGTGTAGCCCCGTCCGGCCTGCTGACGGGACATCCAGTAGCCGATGGTGCCCGATTGAAAAGGACCGCGCTGAACTGAGGTGAGATTCACTTCGCCGGCAAACTGCCCGTCGACGAAAACACCAAATGCATAACCAATTCCTAATTGCCGTTCTCGTTGACGCGCATTACAACGAACCGCAAATGCATCTTTATCGCGCACGGCATCGGGAACACCGGGCGGTCGCGAAGGTTCCCAAGGTAAAAGCCAATCTTCGTTATCGAGTCGCACTTCGCGCCAAGCGTGAAAATCGCCCGTCACCAGTGGGCGTAAGACAACACGACGTCCGAACAAATTGGTCACCGTTTGATACTAAAGGTTTTGCAATGTGGTCGGTGAACTTCCACAGAACTGAAGTAAATCAAGCGTGCTCACTGCTCAAGCAATGACATTGCTAATCCATCAAGAATGTCCGCTTCGGAAACAACACATTCGCTAAAGCCAAAGCGACGCATAATCATGACTAAAACACATAACCCGCCGACGATGACATCGGCACGTTGCGGTTCAAGACCCGGGTTGAATTTGCGTTCTTCAACCGATTCAGTGGCCAATGTTCGAAAGACGTCTTCGACGGCCGCTTTCGTTAAAACAAAATGATGGACCTTGTCGCGGTCATATTCCGGCATTCCTTGTTCCACCATGGCAGTGTTGCTTACCGTTCCCGCTAAACCAACAAACGTTTTCGCTTGCGGTGCATCCGGGACCTCGCGCAAAACATCATCGAGATGAATTTCAATTACCGATAGCGCCTGCGACAGTTCTTCGGGAAGTGGCGGATCACTTAGAAGCCACGCTTCGGTCATGCGCACACAACCCATATCAACGGAAATTGTTTGTTCGGCATTCTCTGTGCCGTAAACAAATTCGGTGGAACCGCCGCCGATATCGCAAACTAAAAACGGGCCAAGACTCAAATCCAAGTCAGCGGTGGCGCCCAAAAACGAAAGTCTTCCTTCTTCTTCGCCACTTAAAAGTTCAGGACGTACACCCAAAATTCGTTCCGCCGCATTAAAGAAGTCATCGCGGTTTTTGGCATCACGGGAGGCTGAAGTCGCGGCCATACGAATTTTTTGCACATTGTTTTGGTCAATGACTTCTTTGTACTCACGCAATACCGACAAGGTTCGCTCGATCGCTTCGGGATCAAGCATTCCGGTGGCATCAACACCTTGGCCAAGACGAGTGATCCTCATCAGACGTTCAATCTGATTTTGGCCGTCAGTAATGAGTAGGCGAACTGAATTGGTTCCGCAATCAATTGAAGCGACAATCACCGTTCGATCCTTTCGGGCCACTGGCCATCAACAATTCCCATTTGCACCAGTTGTTGATGTGTCCACTCACCAACATCATCATTACCGCCCGCCAACCAAAACGCATAGTGGGCATGCAAACATTTCACACCCACACGTGTACCGCCCACGCCGCCGGTTGGGACATGCGGCGCGGTTTCACGGTCGATAAAGGAGTTTCGTTCATGGGCATAAGCGTCGTGAATCTCAGCCAT
>CAYOHV010000280.1:0-1882 GCA_964403825.1 uncultured Bifidobacterium sp.
TTTCTCACATCGCGAACTGGCAATCGCATCGGTGCCATCACCGTGGCCCCCGAAGGGATTTCACCGCCATTTCCGGCCCGTGGCGGACGTGTGCATATGCAGGCGTTATTGCAAAAACTAGTAAACGATTTAGGCGATCCCACCCCGGGTCGCACTGATCTCACCACTGGTTTACGCAGTGTTTCCGGCGTGGCCACTCGGCGCGGCTTAATTGCCGTCATTTCTGATTTTCTTGATCCCCGCGATTGGGAAGGCGCTTTACATGCATTGTGTTTACGTCACGACGTTTTATGCATCGAGGTCGTCGACCCGATCGAATTAGAACTTCCTGATGTTGGCATGATCGTGTTACACGACGCCGCCACTGGCCGCGAGATTGAAGTTCCTACCGGCAATCAAAAATTCCGTGAACGTTATGCCGCGGCTGCCAAAGAGCAACGAGAAAAGATCGCGGCTCGAATCCAAAAAACTGGTGCCGATCATTTGGTCTTACGTACCGATCGAGATTGGCTTTTAGACCTTGCTCAATTTGTGAGCAACCGACGTACTCGCATTGACGCGCGTATGCGCGCAGCGAGTGGAGGAAAGTAATGAGTGGCTTTAGCTTTCTCACCCCATGGCGACTTCTCTTTTTAGGCGTCGTCGTTGCGCTTGCCGTTGCTTATGTTCTTTTACAGCGACGTCGTTCTACCTATGCCGCCCGTTTCACCAATGTTGAACTATTGGAATCGGTATTGCCGAAAACTCCGCGCTGGCGACGTCATGTCACAGCCGTTGTCCAACTCTTGGCCATTTCCTTAGTAGTTCTGGCATTCGCCGAACCAGTGCACGATGTGCGCATTCCTCGTGAACGAGCAACCGTGATGTTGGCATTAGATGTTTCGCTCTCTATGGAAGCCACCGATATCAAACCGGATCGGTTTGAAGCGGCTAAAGCGGCCGCTGTTTCGTTCTTAAGCGATGTACCGGAACAAGTGAATGTTGGATTGGTCACCTTTGCGGGTACCGCCACTGTGCGCGTTGCGCCCACCACTGATCGCGAGGCGGTAAAACTCGCCATTTTGAACGCCGAATTAGCTGATGGCACCGCCATCGGTGACGCGATCGTGGCGAGTTTGGACGCATTGAAATCAGTCCCCGCCGATGAAAGCGGAACACCCGTGCCCGCCGCCATCGTTCTTCTTTCCGATGGCACCACCACAATGGGAACATCCAACAGTTCAGCAATCGCACAAGCAATCGAACAAGGTGTACCGGTTTCAACTATCGCCTTCGGCACCGAAAACGGTTATGTCACGTTGCCCAGTGGCGAACGTGTTTGGGTTCCCGTTGATGCGCCGTCATTAGCCACCATTGCTGAACGCACCGGCGGCAAAACCTATACCGCTGAAAGCCAATCGGAACTAAAAGACATCTACTCCAAAATCGGTTCATCGATCGGTTATGAAACCGAACAATCCTCATTAGTTCCGTGGTTTGTCTTCAGTTCACTTATCGTCTTGGCGGCTGGCTCAACATTTGCGCTGGTGTGGTCAAACCGATTGCCGTAACAACCATGTGATTGTTAGGACGAAACCTTTTCGGAGACAACCTTCGATGAACCACCCAGTTGCATTGAAACTCCGTAAAGGCTGTCCGCGGCTTCCATCGTTCGCTTTTGGTGAGAAACGATGAGCAACTGCGCGTCATTACGGAACTCAGCCACTAATCCTAAGAAGCGACTTAAGTTCACATCGTCGAGGGCGGCTTCAACTTCGTCCATGACATAGAACGGCGAAGGACGCGAGCGGAAGACAGCAAATAGGTACGCAAGCGCGGTGAGCGAACGTTCACCACCAGAAAGTAATGAAAGTTTGCGCACGTTTTTGCCCGATGGTTTGGC
>CAYOHV010000280.1:1892-2180 GCA_964403825.1 uncultured Bifidobacterium sp.
AACCTCGATGCCCGTGGCCAAAAGATTTTCAGGGTCAGTGAGACGCAAACGACCTTGACCACCCGGGAACAGCGTTTCAAATAACTTCTCGAAATTGGCCGCCACATCAGCAAACGCCGCGGCAAAAACACTCACAATTTCGCCATCGATGGCCCGAATAACTTTTGCCAACTCGCGACGACTTTCTTTCACGTCTTCGAGTTGTTGTTCCAAGAACGTGTGCCGCTCTTGTAACGCTTCAAATTCTTCCAGCGCCAAAGGATTGATGGGACCCATCAAGCGCAAATC
>CAYOHV010000281.1:0-2180 GCA_964403825.1 uncultured Bifidobacterium sp.
GTTTCTCTTTACGCTGATTTTGCCACCGCAATTGCCGATGCCACACATGTCCATGTCGCAATCACAACTAAAAGAGCTACGAACCAACGTTGTAAACGGATGGGATCAGTTGAGGAACCGATTTTTGTTCCCGCAGCCATTCCTATTAGACCCGCAATCATGAATGGAATGATCACGCTCCAATCAAGGGTGCCATTTCCGACGCGCGCCAAAAATGCCACCGCGGAATTAATCGTGATGACAACCAACGATGTTCCGACTGCTTCCGGCATGGCAAATCCGAGAACAAGTACCTACGCCGGCACGATGATGAATCCGCCGCCCACTCCAAAAAAGCCGGCCATTGCGCCAACAAACGAGCCGACAATCAGAACTTTAATTACCAATTGAAAATCAATCCGTAAACGCTTTTGTTCCGAATTATTTTCATTTGATTCAGTAGTTGGAGATTTCTTTGTGCGACGCCACATTGAATAGGCAGCAATAAACATCACAAATGAAAACGCCAAAAGCAAAACATCGGCGTCAACTTGTTCGTGTCCTTTCGATCCAAGTAGCGAACCACCAACTCCCGCTAAACCAAAAATAACGCCCGGTAAAAGTCGTACTCGCCCAAGTTTCCACTGGGTGATTGCACCGATACCCGAGGTGACACCAACCAATAACAACGAAGTAGTTGCTGCTTCTTTCGTTGTTTGTCCTGCGCCATAGACCAATGCGGGTACAGCCAAAATTGAGCCGCCGCCACCTAACGCGCCCAACGAAACACCAATTAAGAATCCCAAAGGGGATGCCAATAAGGCTCGAATATTCACAAGATCAAATCACTTGTGGTGAGCCGGAAAGTGCTCGCATCGGTAACGATTGGGAGTTCCACTTTTTCATTCCGCCGGTGAGATTGATTGCATTGAACTGTTTTGCTTCAAGCCAAGCCGTGACTTTGGCGGAGCGATTTCCACTGCGACAAATCACAACGATTCGCTTATCGGTTGGAAGTTCTTCATAACGATCGGGAAGTTCACTCATTGGAATATGAATTGCGGTCGGACTATGTCCCGCGTCCCATTCATCCTGTTCCCGAACATCAAGTAGGAAATCCGTCTCTTCAACATCCGACGGCTCAATAGCGGGAACGATTAACGGCAACGTGGAATCAGCCCATGCTCCGTATCCACCAATTAAGTCTGAAACATCGGTGAACCCTTTAGAGCGCAAGAGCGACGAAGCAATGGCTGAGCGATAGCCACCGGCGCAATACACCACCACTGGATTTTGGCGATCGAGTTGATCAAGAGAACGCAACAGGGCCGGCAAGGAAATATTGATTGCTCCCGGCAACATACCCATTGCAACCTCCCCCGGATTACGAATATCAACCAAGGAAAGTTTGGGAACCGTGGCAATGCGGTCCATTAATTGCGCCACCGATAAGCGAGAAAGTTGCTCGACATAGTCGGGGTTTTGCACGAAAGCGGCGATGGGATCGTCGAGAACGCCGAGCACATTGTCGAAACCAATTCGCGCAAGTCGCATTACGGCTTCCGCTTCGGTACCGGCATCAGCAACAACGATGATTGGGGTGCCTGGTTCCATAACTTCGCCGGTGTATTCGGCAAATCGTCCCGACAAGCCAACGTTGATTGAGCCACGCAAATGTCCCAACGCGAACATTGAATGATCGCGGCTGTCGATGACAACGGCGCCGTTTTCTTGTTGGGCTAAAACTTCGGCAAACGTTAAACGACGAATTTCTGCATCTTGTTGAAAGAGTTCTCGCTGTTGGCGATTCTTTGTAGCCGCAAAAAGAAAATAAAGCGGAGCCACAGATTGACCTTGTGTAACAGCGTCAACAAAGTCTTCAACAACCATGGGTTGCAACGCGTAATTTGTTTGACGTTGTTCTCCCATTGTTGACATCGTGTCCGTTGAGAGATTTTTTCCGCAGGCCGATCCAGCACCGTGGGCAGGAAAAACCCTGGTTTCATCAGGTAAAGAAAGAAGTTTTGTATGCACGGAATGGTAAAGCTGCTTGGCCAATTCATCGGCCGAAAAACCAACGGCGGAAAGTAAATCAGGACGGCCAACATCACCTAAGAACAACGTGTCGCCAGTTAGCACTCCGTAGGGTGCACTTTCGGCGCTTTTTCCATTTTCCCAAACCAAAATCGAAATTGACTCTG
>CAYOHV010000282.1:0-1921 GCA_964403825.1 uncultured Bifidobacterium sp.
TGATGGGCGACAACGTTCGCCTGCTTTTAGTTGGCATTAATCCTGGGCTTTGGACCGCAGCAGTGAATGCTCATTTCGCCCGGCCCGGAAATCGTTTTTGGCCCGCGTTGGCCGAGGCGAAAATCACCTCGCAGTTGGTCGATGCATCGATGGGACTGCCGCAATGGGCTGAAGATGAACTTTTAGGCAAAGGGATTGCCATCACCAATCTTTGCGCGGTGGCAACAGCGCGAGCCGACGAACTTTCCAAAGAGCAATTGCTCGCTGGTGGTAAACGAATTCGGCGTCTTGTGCGAAAAGTGCAACCCGAAGTTGTGGCCTTTTTAGGCGCTACGGCATACCGCGCTGCTTTTTCGGTGAAAGCACCAATCGGAAAGAGCGATGAGATGTTTGAAGGCGCGCAACTATGGGTGCTTCCGAATCCGAGTGGATTGAACGCACACGAAAGTGTGGCGAGTTTGGCGCAGTGGTATCGACAAGCCGCCGAAGCCGCTGGAGTCTTTACTTAAGAATTAGCGCTCGTAACGTTCGAAGCGTTCACGGCGGGGCACAACATTGCGACCGCGGATTTGTGTCTTCTTCATGGCCTTGACGATTTCGTCTACCGAGGTGTCAGGCACTTCAACTAACGAGAATTTTTCTGCGATTTCAATTGAACCGATATCGCGACCGGAAAGTCGAGTTTCGCCGGCGATAGCACCGACCAAATCTCCGGGACGTACACGATCGCGTCGACCGATGGGGAAGTACAAGCGAGTCATTGAAGAATCAGGCTTACCCTTCTTCGACTTCTTGTCGTGCTTATCGCGCTTTTCAAATTTCTCGTACTTGTCTTTTTTGAATTTGCCGTTTCGGCTTCCGTCCGAGTTTTTGTTTTTGCCGGAACGATGTAATTCGACATGGGGGATTTCCACCTCATTGTCGTCACCGGTGCGGCTGTCATGAACAACTTTGATAGCAGCGAGCGCGATTTCGTAGACATCGAATTCTTCAGAAAGTTCATCGACCACGCGACGAATGTCTTCTAAATCTTCTTCCATGGCTTCGCGAATGACATCAGCCGTTTGTGCGAGGCGTTGATTTTGAGCGTCAGCCACGGTGGGCAGACGACGCACGTCAATCTTGTCATCGACAACTCGTTCGATATTGGAAAGTAAGCGACTTTCACGTGGTTCAACCAATGTGATGGCCATTCCTTCGCGTCCAGCACGACCAACGCGACCAATGCGGTGCACATAGGACTCAGGCGCCGATGGAACATCGAAATTCACCACATGGGTGAGGACGTCAATATCCAAACCACGGGCGGCGACATCGGTAGCAATTAAGAGATCGGCAGTTCCATTGCGCACGCGACCCATGACGCGATCGCGATGTTCTTGGCCAAGACCACCATGCAGTGCTTCGGCGCGGTAACCCCGACCGTTAAGCGTTTCGGCTAATTGATCAACTTCGTTACGCGTGCGGCAAAAGACAATGGCTGCTTGCGGTGATTCGACATCCAGAATGCGCCCGAGGGCTGCTGCTTTATGAGCGCGGGGAACAACGTAGGCCACTTGCTGAATGCGGGGCGTTTCCCCTTTGGCTGTCGGTTCGCCTTCAATCTGCACGCTGACGGGATTGCGCAGATGCTTCTTGGCAAGTTTTTCAATACGAGGCGGCATCGTGGCGGAAAATAAAACTGTCTGCCGGCTTTTCGGTAATGCATTGAGAATTGTTTCCAGATCTTCAGCAAAACCCATATCGAGCATTTCATCGGCTTCGTCAAGAACGACCATTGAAATGTCATCCAAGATGAGGCTCTTACGCTTCAAGTGATCGATGGCGCGACCCGGTGTGGCCACAACAATGTCAACGCCGCGTTTCAAGGCGTGTAATTGGCGACCAATTGGTTGGCCACCATAAAGGGGGAGCACACGGG
>CAYOHV010000282.1:1933-2179 GCA_964403825.1 uncultured Bifidobacterium sp.
ATTGCGACCGTATTTATGCGCTGCTTCACTGACCTGCATTGCCAACTCACGCGTGGGAGCCAGAATCAAACCAATGGGATTGTT
The DNA here is from genome assembly GCA_964403825.1 of uncultured Bifidobacterium sp. Classification (GTDB taxonomy): domain Bacteria; phylum Actinomycetota; class Acidimicrobiia; order Acidimicrobiales; family Acidimicrobilacustridaceae; genus Acidimicrobilacustris. Next base: position 2,018 of record CAYOHV010000282.1, read on the forward strand.
TCCGGCGCCGGTGACGCGTTGCAGCATCGGCAAAGTAAAGGCCGCCGTTTTACCGGTTCCCGTAGCTGCTTGTCCGACTAAATCAAGATGAGAGACCAACGGGCCAATGGCTTCGCGCTGGATCGGGGTGGGTGCTTCGTAGCCAAGATCAGAAAGGGCACG
>CAYOHV010000283.1:0-2166 GCA_964403825.1 uncultured Bifidobacterium sp.
CAGAAGAACGGCATTGTTGGTTCGGTGGCCGATGACATTTATGAGAAGTTGGCGGCATTTGCCAACTTTGGTTTTCCCGAAAGCCACTCTGTTTCTTTTGCCTATTTGGTTTATGCCAGTTCCTATTTAAAGCGTTACTTTCCGGCGGCATTTTGTGCCGGTCTATTAAATGCCCAACCTATGGGGTTTTATTCACCGCATTCCCTTATTACCGATGCTCGTCGTCATGGAGTCGACGTCGCCACTCCGGATATCCAACTTTCACAGGCCCAAGCTTCGCTACAGGCCGATACGGCGATGATGATCGATATGTATCCGCGTGATGGTGTTTCGGTAACGCAGCCAACAGTGCGTTTAGGTTTATCTTCCGTGCGGCATATCGGCGATGATGTGGCTGAATTAATCGTGGAAGAACGAGAGGTCAATGGTCCTTTTACTTCTTTAGAAGAATTCACGCGTCGCGTGACGGTTTCATCTTCAGCCATGGAGGCTTTAGCAACAGCCGGTGCATTCTCTTCGTTACCGCAAGATCTTGATCGGCGAAAAGCCATTTGGGTGGCAGGTGCAGTTGCAAGTGCATCGGCACAAAGACTTCCAGGAATAGTGGTGGGATTAGATGCACCGCCGTTGCCAAAGATGTCGAAAAGAGATATCGCCAGTGCCGATTTATGGGCTACCGGTATGGCGCCTGATGGACATCCAACGCTTTTCGAGCGCGATCATCTCAAAGAGCGCGGTGTTCTTACCGCAGCACAATTGCGTACTAAAGCGCATGGAGAAAAAGTTGTCGTCGGTGGTGTTGTCACTCATCGTCAGCAACCTTCCACGGCGCGCGGAATTACGTTTTTAAATCTTGAAGACGAAACTGGGTTCGTTAACATCGTTTGTTCGCCCGGTCTATGGAAGCGTTATCGAAAGATCGCGCGTCAATCGCCAGCGCTTATTGTGCGCGGCCGTTTAGAAAAAGTTGAAGGCGTTATTAACGTTGTGGCTGAAAAAATCGAATTACTTCCCGTTCTTGGAAGTCCTCATGCCCGAAACTTCCGTTAATTCGCGCGGATTTAAAAGCAAAAAAATTGCAATGAAAATGAAATATTGACAATCCACCGAGTGCGCGCGGTGACCTCCTAGCATGACCTTTGGTCAAACGCATGACGCTTGACCATCGAAGGAGGAATTATGAGTACAGGTATTGACCTCGGCATTAACGCACTTCTTGCGTCTGCCGATGCTGGTAAAGATCTGTGGAACGTCCAAGGATTGAATCTCGGTCTGTTAATTATTCGCGTTGTTGTTGGCGTTACGTTGGCAACACACGGCTTAAACAAAATTTTTGGCGGTGGCAAAATTGCTGGAACCGCCGGTTGGTTTGGCTCTATGGGTATGAAAATGCCAAAGGTCAACGCATGGATGGCCGCATTAACCGAAATCGGTGCTGGCCTTTTGCTTGCTATCGGTTTAGTTACACCATTGGCGGCGGCCGGAATGATCGCCATCATGGTCGTGGCCTTCATCACCACTCACTGGAAGAACGGATGGTTCATCTTTAATCCTGGTGGCGGCGTTGAATATGTCGTGGTGTTAGCCGCAGTTGGTTTTGGTTTGGCTTGCACCGGTGCGGGCGAATGGTCCGTTGATAACGGCATTGAATTGGATTGGGCCGGTATGACCGGATTAATCATTGCTGCTGTTGCTGGTGTTGGCGGCGCGTTGCTGCAATTGGCCGCTTTCTGGCGACCACCTAAATCAGCTGCTTAAGCAGATTTAACGTTCATTCGGAACGATGACGGCACGCCCTTGTAGCGTGCCGTCAACCATTTTGGCGTAAACATCGCCAGCATTTTCCAAAGCGTAAGTGCTGGCGTGTACGCGGAATCCGCCTGATCGAGCCAGTTCAAGCAACTCGCTGAGTTCGGTTACCGATCCCCAATATGTGCTTTGCACGCTGCATTCGTAGGGGAAGGCAAAGAAGTTCACGGGCAATGTTCCACCGCCGACACCAACAATGGTGAGACGTCCAAGTGGAGCGGCAACGGCTGAGGCTAAAGCCAACGTATCGTCATAGCCGCAAATATCGAGAACAACTTCCGCGCCGCGGCCGCCCATAATGCCGCGAACTTCTGCCGCCGCGTTGGGACCAGAAACAACAGTGTGATCGGCACCTAA
>CAYOHV010000284.1:0-2155 GCA_964403825.1 uncultured Bifidobacterium sp.
ATGATTGGCAATCCGGTTTTGAAATGGCCCGTAATTCGGTAGTGAATGGTTTGGCGGCCGAGAAACTTCAGCAATTGATCGCGATCTCTAACAATTAGCGTTTTGCGCTATTTCGCAATCGGAATTATTCGCACATTCAGTTATTCCCGATAAAGCGAATTGATCAACTCATAAAAAACAGTTGAAAGAGTAAGCGTAAATCGTTATATTTTTTAACTAGTAGTGAAATTTTGTAAACGGCGGAAAACCCGAAGTTATTTCGATCACTTCACTGTCGTAATTGATTCACCCACTCAGTTGTTTCAGCAGGAAATTTTGGAGGTCTCATTATGAAACTTCAAAACAAATTTCAAAGTGGAAAGTCGCGTATTCCCATAATCTTGCTTTTGGCCACGTTCATTTTGGGAGTGAGTGGATTTGGTGTCGTTGTAGCGGGTGCGACGAAATCACAAGGCGGGGCTCCAGCCACAACAGGTCGGTTGCCTCTTGATACGTGCCGAGAAGATCCGAAAAATGGCGTTCATTTGTCTTATTTCAGTCTTCCTCCAAGCGATCCTTTCGATATCAAAACTTGGATCCAAGCACGAAAACACTCAAATTTTCCGGCCTATGTCGCAATTATCGATCGAAGTTCTCTAATTCATTCTGAGGCGGTGACGAAGTCAAGTGGATCTGGGTTTCTCTATTGCGCTACAGCGGGGGAGAAAGAAGAAATACTGAAGTTCGAGGAAGAAAAGACGGCTGTTTTATCGCACGTCATTTTCAATTCTTTTTCAATACCTCAATTCGATGATCCCGGCGTTTCGCTCGATCTATTTCAGTGGTGCTTACCAAAATCGGCGAGTTATAGAGCGACATATCTGGGTTTGGAAACCCCAACGACAACTGTTGTTACTTATGACGAACGTACGGACAATTGCTTGAAATCAGATAAGACTTATTTGGTCTTCGCGGCTCCGTGGTCATCTGAAGTTGACCTAGAAACTGGCATAGTTCCGCTAGCGAATTACAAAAAAATGCAGTTGAGCGATGACCTGATCTTTGAACATGTTGGTGGTTCGGTGGCTGAAGGTTCCTACAAGTGGATTCAAACTGGTCAAGTTTTTACTGTCGATCAAATTCGTCAACAGATTGCTGATGCGTTGGGCGTCGACAAGAGTTCGCTTCGACCAACTCCGGTGGAGTCAACTTCGACAACGTCTTCCTCATCATCCACATCGTCAACTTCGTCGTCGACATCTACATCGTCTTCAACAACAACGAGCGCTTTGGAAGGTTCCAACTGACTCAAGGTTTTAGAGGCGGAGTGATTAGGAATTTTTGTTTTGAGACTCTTCAAGAGATTGGATATTCAAAAATGAAATATTTCCGTACATTTTTGCTGGCGGCAGCGGTTTTGCTCGCGGCGTTTTCTTTTCAGTTTGGAAATTTGAGAAGTTCAAATGCAACCTCGTACGTACCAAGGCTGGATGACGAGGATTGGAAATCGACGATGTCTGGACTCGAGACAGTTGCGCTGCTCGATGTATTCGCTGAACCGGAATTGTTTGAACCCGAAGTCGGCCTCCAGGCCGAAGGTTTAGGCAACCAAATTTTAGCCATGCCTATTCGCCGTTTGGACGAGTTGTACTTCACGAAAGCACGGGTGAAGAAAATCGTCGCCAACGGTGTTGCAAAGTTGAAAGTCGGTGATGAAATCACTTTGCTCAGCGGGTGTCGAGAACGCAAAGACATCCCTCACTATGGGAATCTTGATGAGCCGAATGATTGTGTCCGGCAGGGGATGCAACTGCTGGCGCCACTCCAACGCGAGATTGATCATCGCTTTTATTTGTGGGTGCCGTTTTATTCATCGGAGTCGGTGATCAAAAGAATCGTCGCTCTTGACGCGCCCCCTTTCCAAATTTCGGAATTTTCGACGTTCAGGCTGGTTTCAGGGACTGCATTGAAAGGTGATTACGTAATTATGGACCAATCTGATTCCAATCGACCGAACGACAAAGTTGGTGTGATGTCGTATTCAGAATTGCGATCAATATTTAATCAGTCTCGCAAAAAATAATTAGACGTTTGACGCGCGCGGAGTAAATGTCGGAAGTAGCGGAAGTTGAGTTGCCAACCCGCCTTCACAGTGATGAATCGAAACAATCTCAGC
>CAYOHV010000285.1:0-2152 GCA_964403825.1 uncultured Bifidobacterium sp.
TCTCAATTTGAGTCGCGACCAATTAGATAGAACTCAGGAAGTACGCCACCTTGCCGAGGCGTGGCGAAAAGCATTTAGTCAAAATCAACCGACATTTGTGGTGGCCAATGCCGATGATCCGCTAGTGACATATGCGGCTCTCACCGCTAACACTGTGGTGTGGGTTTCAACCGGTATGCAGTGGACAGCCGATGCGTCGGGTTGTCCATCATGCGCTGGTCGCATTTCATTTTCGGAAACTCATTGGTCGTGCAGCAACTGCGATTTACAACGACCAACTCCATCAATCTCACTTACCGATGATGGGATTTACGCCGAACAAAACTATTCGATTTCGCTTCCGCTACCCGGAAGAGTCAATCGCATGAATGCCACATTTGCTTTTGCTGCCGCGCGCCAATTCTCCATTGATGCTGAGCGTGCTATCCACGCCATGGAACAAGTAGAAGAAGTGGCCGGCCGCTATCGCACCGCAACATTCGCTGGCCAAACCGTGCGTTTGCTTTTGGCCAAAAATCCTGCCGGTTGGCATGAGGCTCTCAATCTCCTTGAGCGTCCCGATACGCCAGCCATCATTGGCATCAACAGCCGAATAGCCGACGGTCACGATCCGTCTTGGTTATGGGACGTGGATTTCGAACAACTTAAAGGTCGTTATGTCATCGCCACTGGTGAGCGTCGTCATGATCTTGCGGTGCGATTGCATTATGCGGAAGTTGAACATGAGGTTGTCGAACACTTCGCCGATTGCGTGCAGATTGCCGGCCAACACCTCGAAAGCACTGACATCACTATCGACGTAGTTTCCAATTACACCGCCTTCCAAGATCAACTAGCGCAATTAGGCGGACTCGTATGAGTGTGCGCATCGTTTCACTTTTCCCTGATTTATTGGGCACCTATGGTGATGGCGGCAATGCCGTGATCTTGGCCCAGCGATTGCGCTGGCGTGATATCGATTGTGAATTGCTTACCGTTTCCGCCGATGAAACTGTGCCCGACTCTGCCGATATTTACTTACTCGGCGGCGGTGAGGATGGCCCGCAATCAGCGGCCGCCCAGCGACTTAATCAACAACGTTCGTTACATCGCGCCGTCGAAAACGGTGCCACTGTCTTTGCCGTATGCGCGGGAATGCAGATCCTCGGAGAATCTTTTCCCGATATGCATGGAAAAACTTCGCCAGGTTTGGGGCTACTTGATTGCCAAACATTGCGAGTTGAAAAACCGCGTGCCGTGGGTGAACTTTTGACCAAAGTGGCCGATATTTCTCTCGCCGGTCGCAATGTTGCCTTGGGGCCACTTTCTGGTTTTGAAAATCATGCCGGTCGTACTCGTCTTGGATCAGCCGCTTCACCGTTAGCGGCCGTTGAAGTTGGCGAAGGCAATGGCGATGGCTATGAAGGAATCGTGCAAGGAAACGTTGTGGCTACGTACTTACATGGTCCCGTCTTTGCGCGTAATCCCGATTTTGCCGATGCAATTTTGTCGATGACGGTGGGCGAATTATCACCTATTGATGATGAAGAAAGTTTGTTATTGCGCGCAGTACGTATCGATGCAGCGCGCCGTCACGAACTAACGCCTAAACCCACGTTGCGGCAACGACTGCAATGGAGAAAAAAATGACCACACCTCGTTGGCGCTTAACGGTCGATAGTTATCTCGTCATTGTGTTACTGGTATTTGCCGATGTGATGGCCTTCAATCAAGCAGCCACACAATCGGCCATCGATGCCAATTGGCAAATGGTCTTCTGGGGATTGTTCGTGGCCGGCGCGGCCGAAACGTTGCGTCGCATTTTTCGTCGTCGAATTGATGCAATCGCTACCTTCGTTGTTAGTGCCGCCGGGTTTCTCGGTTGGTATTGGGATTGGTCGAAGGCGATCCTCGCCATCCTCACGCTCTTGGGCGCCGCCATTGTGGGCTTAGAAGCATTGCGAAAATTCAACGGTGCCGCCGCTGAACTCGAACGTTTAGGTGCTGAACCCGATAGCCACTCGCCGCAACGCACGCTCGGCGGGGTCCTCTTTTTCCAAACGTTTGTCATGGTGGGCTTCGCCTTCACCGCCCTTCTCTCTTAGCGGCGCATTTTCTGATTTCCGGCCCTATCGTGTCGGCCATGACAAACAACGCAGCAATCAAAGTCGGC
>CAYOHV010000286.1:0-2137 GCA_964403825.1 uncultured Bifidobacterium sp.
GGCCACGCCAATATCGGCGCGTCGTAATGCAGCAGCGTCGTTCACGCCATCGCCGGTCATGGCCACGATGCGGCCGCGCGCCCTTAGCGCTTCAACCACTCGAACTTTGTGTTCCGGTGAGACGCGGGCACAAACACCAATCGCTTCAACCCGCGCAATGAGTTCCTCTTCACTCATTGCATCGAGTTGTTCGCCAGTAACTACTTCACCTTCAATACCGAGTTCACGGGCAATGGCACCGGCGGTCACTGCGTGATCGCCAGTGATCATCTTCACGCCGATGCCGGCTTTGCGACAAAGTGAAATTGCATCCCGCACTTCAATACGCGCCGGATCGACAATGCCCGCCAAGAACTCAAGATTGAGCTGGCTAATCCAGGCGTCGGGATCAGCGACATTTCCATTGGCATCAAGACAATCGGCCGCCGCAATGCGACGTGTAGCAACAGCAAGCACACGCATGCCATTGGCAGCGAGTGAATCGTTTTCCGCATGTCGTGCGGCCATCGAGTTGTCGTCAAGTGAGGTGACATGACCGTTTTGCTCAGCAAATGACGAGCAGCGAGAAAGCACCACATCGGGTGCACCTTTCACGCAAAGCAAAACATCACCTTGCGGATCGGCCGGATCCAGGCGATGGAACGTAGCCATGAACTTATGTTCCGAATCAAAAGGAACTTCGCCTAAACGTGGGCGGCGAGTGCGTTCGGTAGATGCATCTAAACCGACTTTGGCAGCCAGGACCACCAAAGCGGCTTCGGTGGGATCACCAATAATGCCGGCAAAGCCGCCTTCATTTGTAAGCACCGCATCGGCACATAGAACCGCCGGCAAAAACGCACCGGCGACTAATTCATTCTCGACAACGCTCTCACCATTGCGAATTTTTCCGGTCGGCTCGTAGCCTTCGCCATCAACCGATAACACCACTCCACCACGAATGACTTTTTGCGTTGTCATTTGGTTCAACGTGAGCGTGCCCGTTTTGTCCGAACAAATAACGGACGTAGAACCAAGCGTTTCAACTGAATGTAAACGCTTCACGATGGCATTTTGTTTCGCCATCTGCGAAATGCCAATGGCCAATGTAACGGTGACAACGGCCGGCAAACCTTCGGGAATCGCCGCAACGGCTAACGCCACCGCACCCAAAATGGCATCAGCAAAATTTCGCTCGATGATGAGTTGCGCAATGAACACCACCGTGGCTGCAACACCAGCGATGATGGCGAGTCGGCGACTTAAACCATCAAGTTGGCGCTCTAATGGAGTCTTGGTGACTTTGGCTGACGTGATGAGTTCAGCCACGCGACCGATTTCGGTGGACATACCGGTTTCGGTCACGATCACTTCAGCGCGTCCACGCACCACTGTGGTGTTCATGTACACCATGTTGCGGCGATCACCTAAAGGCGAATCGACGGAGATTTCAACTTGAGCATCTTTTTCAACGGGAACTGATTCACCGGTAAGCGACGATTCATCAACCGAAACATTGGCGCCAAACAACATGCGACCATCGGCGGGAACACGATCGCCGGCTTCAAGCAAAACAATGTCGCCGGGAACTAATTCATCAATAGCGATTTCGACGGTGTCACCACTACGACGTACGCGCACGCGCGTGACCAGCATTTTTTCCAATGCATCTAACGCATTCGACGCTTTTGATTCCTGCAAAAAGCCAAGTACAGCGTTGATGAACAACACCACAAAGATGACGATGAGATCTTTTATGTCGCCAACTAAACCGGCCAAAATGCCAGCGCCCGCCAAGATATAAACGATGCCGGCGCGGAATTGATCAAGGAACAAAAGCCACTTCGGACGACGGGGCGGCTCGGCCAACTTATTTCGTCCGTATTTATTGCGACGTTCCGCAATTTCGTTAGCAGTAAGACCGATTTGTGGATCGACACTGAAGTGATCGCAAACAGCCTTTGGATTTTGCGCACACCAACCACTTGACTTCGGCGGCAATGAATCGCTATCGGTTGCGACGGTAGAGGAATTTTCTGACATGAGATCTCCGGTCAAGGTTTGGGAAGGCGCAGCGCGCCTTCGACCGGAGGTCTCTCCCACCTGAGGACAGGCCAGCGGCACCGGGGATGTACTCCCGTGATGACGACACCGCTGC
>CAYOHV010000287.1:0-2137 GCA_964403825.1 uncultured Bifidobacterium sp.
CGCAATCAACGGGCAGTCCCGCGAATTCCGAAGTCATAACTTTTCCGCCGATACGTGAGTCGGCGTCAAGAACTACAACGTTGAAATCACCAGCTAAATCAAGCGCGGCGGCTAGCCCCGTGATTCCTGCACCGATGACAACAACAGTGGGCATAGTGATTGTCCCGTGAAGGTCGAACCGTTACCCAGCGGTGTCGATCACGACACCAGCGAGCGCGTTCATTACCGAAGGGTCAGCATTAAGAGAACGAGTCCGAGCAAATTGCAGACCAAGTGATTGCGCGATCTGATTCGCTTCGATATCTAAATCGTAAAGAACCTCAAGATGATCGCTGGTGAAACCTTGAGCGCAGACCACAACACCGTCGGCCGAACCTTCATCGGCGATTCGTTGTAACTCTTCCAAAATATCGGGGCCGCGCCAGGGCTCAGGTGTGCGTCCGGCACTTTGCCAAGCCACTGACCACGAAGGAATGTTTAAACGTTCGGCTACAACTTGCGCGCTCTGACGCAATTGATCCGGATACGGATCATTTTCCAAAACACGTTCTGGCAGTGAGTGGGCGGTGAAAAGCACGGTGTGACGCTCGGGCATCGATGAGCGAGCGTCTCGCACCGCGTTGGTGAGGAAATCTAAATACGCCGGTTGCATATGCCAATCATGAATTTCATGCAAGCGAATGCCGTGTTGTTCAGCAGTTTCCCGCGCACGTCGCTGATATTCACCGACGCTAAATCCTGAATAATGCGGCGCGAGCACTAAGCCGACAATGTCAGTAACACCGGCGTTCGCCAATTCGACAACACCGTCTTCAATAAACGGATCGGCATGTTTTTGACCAAGAGCAACAATCCATTGTTCGTTTGATTGCTCTTTCAATCCGTCTTCTAGGGCTTTTAATTGCGCGTTGGTGAGCGCAGCCAATGGTGAAATTCCTCCAATGGCTTCATAACGAAGTGTGAGTTCTTCCAAAAGTTCGGGAGTAGGCGGACGACCGCGGCGGATATGGGTGTAGTACGGCTCGATATCAGCCGGCGATTTTGGTGTCCCATACGCCATCACCAATAAACCTTTTGTAGACATCAGTTTTTCTCTCCGTCACAGCGACCAATTTCGTGAACAAGTTCAACAACTTTTTTCAAAATGTCGGGATTCGTTTCCGGTAACACTCCATGACCCAAGTTGAAAATATGTCCGGGATGACCGTTATTGCGTTGAAGAACATCACGCACGGCATTGTCAACAACATCCCAAGGTGCCAAACAAAGCGCCGGATCCAAGTTTCCTTGTAACGCGCAGCGAGCCGGAACGCGTTGACGCGCCACATCGAGGGGCACTCGCCAATCAACACCGACAACATCAGCGCCGACATCCGCCATGGCTTTCAATAATTCTCCCGTGCCCACACCAAAATGAATGCCCGGCACACCTAAATCGGCGACACTTTCAAATAAGCGGCGCGTATGGGGCATGACGTAGTTCTGGTAATCGGGAAGATTCAATGCACCGGCCCATGAATCAAAAACTTGTAACGCTTGCGCGCCATTTTCAATTTGCGAACGCAAAGATGCTGACGCCAAATCCGTAAGTTTTTCCATAAGCGCATGCCAAACACCGGGTTCAGAATGCATTAACGCTTTTGTTTTTGCGTACGTGCGTGAGGGGCGACCTTCAATTAAATAACTCGCTACCGTAAACGGAGCACCGGCGAAACCGATTAATGGCACCGGCAATTCCGCCGCCAAAATCTTGACGGTTTCAATGACGTAATCGGTATCGATTTCTGCTTCAAGTGGTCGAAGTCGTTCAAGGTCGCTAGCGCGTTCAAATGGTTGTTCAACAACGGGTCCGATGCCGGGCGCGACATCCACGCCAAAACCAATGGCCGCCACGGGAACAACAATGTCGGAATACAAAATGGCGGCGTCAACGCCGTAACGGCGAACGGGCTGCAATGTGATTTCCGCCGACAACTCAGGATTTTTGATGGCGTCGAGAATGGATCCAGTGCCACGGATCTCTCGGTATTCCGGCAACGAACGGCCGGCCTGTCGCATGAACCACACGGGTACATGGCTCGATGAGTCGCCCTTTTCGCTGCGGCAGGCGCGCAAAAAGGCAGAGTTGGATGAAGAC
>CAYOHV010000288.1:0-2133 GCA_964403825.1 uncultured Bifidobacterium sp.
GGTGGTTTTTTGGGTCGATTCGGTGGTCTTCGCCACGTCGTTGACGTCCCTCTCTTAAGGCCCTTCGACAGACCTATCGGTAGGCAAATTTCGAAACCGAATTCTACCAGCGTATGGCTAGTTTTTCGGGGAAATTCGGCCCTCTTTTTGCGGAAATTACTTACGGGAAGGACGTACGCGGAACTCGATCGATTCGATGGTTTTCTCGCCCAATTTTTCGTTCATCCGAGCGACCAAATCTGGTTCCAAAAATTTGAGTTGAGAGGCCCAAGCCGGATCGCTGACGGCCACCACCAAAACCGAGTTGTTTACCGCCACCGGAGAACAGTGGGTAGCCACCGAATCGCCCACTAAATCGGCCCAATGACCGAACAATGCCTCGGTCGATGCCGCTGATGAGCCGCCAAGACGCCGCAGGACACGATCTAGCCCGCCCCGCAGGGGTTTGGGGCCAGTCGGCTTATTGGGCAGCGGTTCGTAAGGCACAAGGCCAGTGTAGGGATCAGGTAGGACTCACGGCCCCGGGAGTCACCGAAAGCACCAGATCGGCGCTGGAGCCCTCGGGAAGGCCCGTGGCGCTGGTGAGGATGGTCTGACCGGCCGGCAAATGATGCAGCAACGCGGCCGAGCGCACGGGGTCAAGTTCGGAAAACACATCGTCGAGCAACAAAATCGGCGGACTGCCAATGGTGTCGGCCACTAAGCGATGGGCGGCCAAACGCAATGCCAGCGCGATTGATCGCTGCTCACCTTGTGAGGCTTGGGTGCGCGATAAGAGACCCGCTAACAAAATGCTGACGTCATCGCGATGAGGACCAACTAACGAAATACCGCGTCGAAATTCTTCGTCTCGTTTTTCTTCAATTGCTTTTTGTAAACCAACGTGTTGCCACGGCGCATCGTAAATGATGTTGATTTCAACATGTTGTTGCGCAACGTCGTCATACGCTTTTTGCACATACGGAAGTAAAACGTTAAGTAGTTGTTGGCGGGCGTTGGCTAAGGCTTCACCAGTTTGCGTTAATTTTTCGTCCCAAACCGACAATGTGATTTCAATATCTTCGCTGCGTCGCCCGTTGGCTTGACGTAATAGGGCGTTTCTTTGTTTCAAAATTCGTTCGTATTCACTGCGTAACGTGTCGAGTGCAGGACGTTGCGCCACCAACGTGGAATCCAAATAATCACGGCGTAATTGCGGGCCTTCTTTAACAAGTTCTAAATCGTCGGGCGAAAAAACAGAAACGCGTAACGCTTCAAAAAGATCGCGGCGTTTTGTAACGCGTTGTTTATTGAGAAACGCGCGACCGCGCCCGGTGCGGGAGATTTCCGATTCAATAAGCAACGAGCGGTTTTCCCTGCTTCCTTGAGCGCGCACAATTGCTTGTTGCGCTTCGGTATGCACCATGGCGTCGTTGGGCGCGCCACGAAAAGAGCTCAACGTCGTGACGTAGCTAATTGCCTCAATGACGTTTGTTTTTCCGCGTCCGTTTTGTCCTAATAGGGCAGTAACACCGGGAGAAAATTCAATTTCTGCTGACCGGTAGGAACGAAAATCAGTGAGCCATAGTCGTTCGAGTTGCAATGTCTTACGGAACTCGAATGGGCATGAGGAGATACAAGAAGTTGTCGTCGCCAGCACCACGAATGATTGCTGGTTTCGACGCGTCAATTGTTTCCAAGGTGATTTCTTCGCCACCGGTGACATCGATACCGGCCGCCAAATACTCAGGGTTGAACGCAACGGTTAATTCGTCGCCGGAATTGCGCGCGTCTACTTCTTCCTGGGCTTGACCAATTTCGGGGCTCATCGCAACTAACTCGATGGAGTCAGATTTGATATGCAAACGCACCGGCGTTGAATCTTTTGCCAACAAACGCACGCGGCGTAATGCATCAAGAAATGCTTCACGTTCTACATGAACACGATTGGGATACGACGTGGGAATTAGACCGCGGTAATTCGGAAAATCACCATCGAGTAATTGGCACATAAGTCGCACGTTGCCGAGTTCAAACGATGCGTCATGTTCGCCAAGGCGCAGAACAACTGTTTCCGCACTCGACAAAAGGCGAGTTAATTCTTTCAAATGCGAAGAAGGAACTAACACTTGTTGTCCTTCGCTTAAAACGGCT
>CAYOHV010000289.1:0-2125 GCA_964403825.1 uncultured Bifidobacterium sp.
GATGAAAATGAAGTGCAACAAGCAACCGCGGCGGTGAATCAACTTTGTCGTTCGTTACAAAGTTCTTTGCCTTCAGCATCAGCACAAATTGTGTTGGGTGGTTTCTCTCAAGGTGGCGCGCTCGCCGCCGCAACGTGTTTGGCCTCAGCGACGTTTTCGCCCGCAGGTTTTTCTCCCACCGGATTGTTCGTGTTCTCCGGTTACCTGGCGAACAACGACGACATTCACTTCGAACAAATGCGGTCGGTCCCGGTATTCGTTTCGCATGGCCAAGATGACGACATGGTCGACACCATTCGAGGCCGCTCATTGGCCAAGGCTTTTGGCCAGGCCGAAAGCCTTGTGATGTGGACTCCCGTTGAGGGCGGTCATCGTCTGGCGCCAGCGGCATTTGGCCAGTTCACCAAGTGGCTCGACTCGCTCCTGGCTGGTCAGCCGCTCACTCATCCCCTTTCATAAACCGGCAGTGAACCCTCTGATTTGACCGTGTCGTCCCGCTCCATGAGAATGATTCTCATGTTGGGAATGATTCTCAAAACCTCGCGACGGCGATTCCCCCTCGCAGCATTAAGCGCGATTTTGATCGCTATTGCTCTTGTTGGACTCACCGCATGTAGTTCTGGATCATCGGCTGACAATCAATCGCCAACAACTCCTACGACTCCGAAAATAAAAGTTGTGGCGACCACTGCCATCTTGGGAGATCTCGTACAAAAAATTGGTGGTGACCAAGTAGATGTTTCCGTGCTCATTCCCGCGGGCGCCGATCCTCATGAATTCGAAGCATCCGCATCACAAGTAGCGAAACTGCGCGACGCGCAACTGGTTGTCGCCAATGGTCTCGACCTAGAAGAACGACTCACCAGTGTTTTAGATCAAGCGGCAAATAGTGGTGTCAAGGTTTTTTCGGTTGCGCCCCTTGTCGATCCAATCGTGATTACTAATCAAGACGAAAGCGATCACGGTCATGATCACGGATCAGAAAACGACAAAGGCGAAACGCTCGATCCGCATTTTTGGTTAGACCCAACCCGTATGGCGCAAGCGGCGTCACTGGTGGCTGATCAACTTATTGCTGCCGGTGTTCCAGCAACGGTTGCCGAAGCAAACGCGGCAGCCTATGCCAATGAGGCAAAGGCGGCCGAAGCGCAAGCCAATGCCATCTTGCAATCGATTCCGTCGTCAACACGCAAACTCATTACAAATCACGATGCTCTCGGCTATTTCGCGCAACGTTTTGGTTTCACCGTGATCGGCACGGTTATTCCGGGCGGATCAACCTTGGCCGAACCGAGTGCCGCTGATGTGCGCCAACTGGCGCAATTAATTCGTACCAACAATCTGCCGGCAATATTTTCCGAGAGCACAACGTCGCCTCAGTTTGTCGAAACTATTGCGCGTGAAGCAGGACGTTCGGTAAAGGTCGTTACGTTGCCGATCGAATCGTTCGGCAACGACGGCATCACTACCTATAGCGACCTCATCATCGCAATCGCCAACGGAATTGCCAACGGACTCGGCAGCCGTCCGTCTTAGGGTTAGCCTGCGCAAGTGGATTGGTTACTAGAGCCTTTTCAATACGAATTCATCATTCGTGCGTTTTTCGCAGGCTCATTGGCAGCCATTACTTGCGCGATCGTGGGCACTTGGGTGGTTATGCGCGGTCTCACGTTTATGGGTGATGCCCTGGCTCATGGTGTCTTACCGGGTATTGCCATTGCTTTTTTAGTTGGAGTTGATCTCAGTATCGGTGCGTTTTTGTCGGCGATCGTCATGGTTATCGGTATCAACTTGGTGAATCGCTCTTCGCGACTGTCAACCGATACCGGTATTGGTTTGTTATTCGTCGGAATGTTGGCGCTTGGCGTTGTGATTATTTCGCGCACGCGTTCATTCACCGGTGACTTAACGTCATTTCTTTTTGGTTCGGTACTCGGCGTTGAGAACGGCGATCTTTGGTTCCAATCGGTGGCGTTACTTTTGGTCGTACTTGTGGTGGTTATTTTCCGCCGACCATTTATCGCATTGTCATTCAATTGGGAAAAGGCTGCCTCACTGCGAATGCGACCAAAACTTGCGCACTTCGTCATGCTCACTTTGGTCGCTGTTGCCATCGTCGCCTCAT
>CAYOHV010000290.1:0-2112 GCA_964403825.1 uncultured Bifidobacterium sp.
TCAAATTTGCGGTATGCGTAATGTCATTGGCGAATATGTCTTAGTCCCGGGACATTTCTTTCGCGCACCGTATGGAGCGCTAAACGAGACAACGCGCAATGCAGCGGCGAATTGCGGAATGAATGCGATCTTCCAATGGACGGCAACCATCAACGATGGGCAGATCCAATATTCCTCACCGAATGGATTGCGGGCCGGCGATATCGTCCTCACTCATTTCAAGAACGACCTTTACGACAACATCATCGCCCTGTGGTGGACGGCCGGCGCCAAGGGGCTGCGCTTGGCTTCGCTCGATGGCTATGTGCCGCTTGCGAAGTAGCGGCTTCGAAATTTTGCCTTGCGGCGACTAGTGTCTGACGTTCAACTGGCGGCGTGGCCGAGTGGTTAGGCAGAGGCCTGCAAAGCCTTGTACAGCGGTTCGATTCCGCTCGCCGCCTCAACAAAAAAGGACCCGGAACATCCGGGTCCTTTTTCATTTCCTAGCGGGGGGCTTTACGCACCAGGAGTGGTTGAGTTGGAATCGGCATGAGGACCGCGTCCACCACGGGCACCGGCGGGACGCTCGGGGCGCACGCCGTTGACCATATCGGTGGCGCGCTGCGTGGCATTGGCCTTCAACTGATCAGCCTTGGTTTGATCAATCTTTCCGTTCGCTAATGCCTCGTCAGTGCGATTGTTCATACCGGCAACCATGGCGTCGATAACAACTTGCACATCAACATTTTGTTCTTGTGCAACTTGAGCAATGGTTGAACCGCCTTCGAGTTTCGTATGCAGTTCATCGGCCGACAAACCAAGTGCTTGAGCAACTGCATCGAGTTGCATTCCGCGCGGGCCACCCTTGCCACGAGAATCCTTCAATGCTTGCTTCACTGCATCTGCTTGTTCTTGAGTGATGGTTCCGTTATCAACCAGTGGCTTCAATGCTTCATCGAAACGTGCGCCGGGATCGGGACGTTCAGCCGGTGCAGTTGCCGTTGAATCAGTAGACGTTTGCGCGCCGGAAAGTGACGGAAGGGCAATTAATCCACCGAGGGTTCCGGCGGTTAAGCCGACGCCTAAACCGAGGGCGACAAACTTCTTGGCGGATGATTTCTTTTCTTCGTTGTTGGTGCTCATGGATTTCTCCTTGTTGACTCCGAGAGGAGGTGTTGGGGTTGCACTTAGATTGCGCCCCGTACGTAAGGAGTTTTCCGGCCTTAGGTGAGAATTAGGAAAGAATCGCGTGGATTCGGGCGTTTAGGCCCCTAAATCGGGATCGGCCATATCAATTGGGCCGAAATCAGGGTCGCGTCGCTCAGCCAAGGCGGCGAACGCTTCCAAATTGGCGGGTCGACCCATGAGATACGCGAACGCTTCGTTTTCTCGTTGACGCGCCTGTTCAATTTGCGGACGAATAGAAGCCATGATCGTGCGCTTACATTCTTTCAACGACGAAATTGATTTTGCTGAAAGCACTCGCGCATGGGCGTATGTCGTTTCCATCAATTCATCGGGCGCACAAACTTTCCACGCCAAACCCATTTGTTGGCATTGTTCAGCGCTTAACCATTCGGAACTCATTAACGCCCACGTTGCATTATGACGACCGAGCAACATTGGGAACGTATAACTACTGGCGGCTTCTGGAGCGACGGCGAGCGCCGTAAATGGACAACGAGCGCGCGCATCAGTTGACATGAAAACCAAATCAGAAAGCGCCAACATCGTTGCACCAATTCCCAAAGCCATTCCGTTTACGGCACAAATAAGTGGTTTAGGAAAATCAACGAGGGCATCAATTAAGCCGGGAAATCCGTAGCGACCGTTTTGAAAATTCGAATCGGTGGTGCGCTGGGCCATCTCAACAACATCAGTTCCGGCGCTAAAGGCACGACCGGTGCCCGTGATAACCACAACTGCAACACTGTTATCGTCAGCCGCCGCTAAAAGTGCTTCGGTAGTTGCGTCATAAAGCGCTTCGTTAAAAGCATTCAACGCATCTGGGCGCGACAACGTAATCGTACGAATGCGATCCTGATCAGTAATTTCAATCATTTGGTCCCCCACGTAGTTTCTGCAGTGTTTCCTAGCACGCAATTACTTCAACATGTCAACTACCGATGGCTT
>CAYOHV010000291.1:0-2108 GCA_964403825.1 uncultured Bifidobacterium sp.
CCGATACCGGCTATCCCAATGTGGATTTAGTGCTGGAAATTCAAACCGCGGCCAGCCGCGATAACTCCGCGCTGCCCGAGTCGATATCCCCAGCGCCATCCACAGAGTTCCAAATTGATGTGCCTTCGAACCCCGACGAGCTCCTGCACGCCGTGGGCACCACGTCAACCACCGGTCAAGAACTCGGTCTGCCGGTCAACCCTCGCTACACCTTCGAAGCATTCGTTACCGGTACATCAAATCGTTTTGCCCATGCGGCCGCATTAAGCGTCGCCGAAACTCCGGCCAAGTCCTATAACCCGCTTTTCATTTACGGCGATGCCGGCCTTGGAAAAACTCACTTACTTCAAGCCATCTCCAATTACGTCGGCGAGAACTATCCCGGTTACCAAGTTCGTTATGTCTCCACCGAACAATTCCTTAACCAATACGTTGAGGCCATTCGCCAATCGACATTGGCCGAGTTCAAAAAGCGTTACCGCGAAGTTGACGTGCTGCTTTTAGATGACATTCAGTTCATCGAAGGTAAAGAGGGTCTGCAAGAAGAGTTGTTCCATACCTTCGAGTCGCTTTATCAAGCGAATCGCCAAATTGTTCTTTCTTCTGATCGTCCGCCGGACGCAATTTCCACGCTGGAAGATCGCTTACGCAGCCGATTCAAGATGGGATTAATTACCGAAATTAATCCGCCGGAATTGGAAACTCGTCTTGCAATTTTGCGCAAAAAATCAGAGCGCGAACCGGTTGCAACTCCCGCGGATGTTTTGGAATTCATTGCTTCCAATATCACCAACAACATTCGTGAACTTGAAGGTGCACTCATTCGTGTCTGCGCTTTCGCCAGCCTCACTGGCAATCCACTTACCGTTGAATTGGCCGAAAGTGTGCTCGGCGACATTCTTTCCAATACGCAACCACGGCCTATTACACCAGCGTTGATTTTGGAAAAAACCTCGGAAATGTTTGGTTTTTCTATCGATGAGATCCGCGGACAATCACGTCGTCGTCCGTTAGTTACCGCTCGACAAATCGGAATGTACGTCATGCGGGAACTTACTGATCTTTCGTATCCAGCCATTGCTCGTGAGTTCGGCGGCCGTGATCACACCACGGTTATTCATGCCGTCGAAAAAATCAGTGCCCTGATGAAAGAGCGTCGTCAGATTTACGACCAGGTCACTGAACTCACGCAACGTATTCGGAACGGTTGAGATGATCCACGCGTCGCTCGCCGAACGAGTGCGCGGATTTTCGAACAATCGCGCGGTGGACAACCCGGTGGATCATGGCGCGCGCCTAAGTGAATATCGCGGGTCGGTCTGTGTACCTATCCATCACCCGCGCCGAATGACGGTTCAGACTGTGGATGCCTGTGAATTACAACGGGACAAAGAAACTGGTGTTGACATGGGAAAACATCAGTCTTTCCACAATCCACAGCACCTATTACTACAACTACCTAAATATCTTTCTTTTATAACAACAACAGTTGAAAGCGAGCTGACGTGAAATTCCGATGTGAGCGGGATCCATTAGTCGAGGCGATCACAGTGGCTCAGCGCGGTGTCACTGGCAAAGGCGGCGGCCTTGCTTCACTCAACGGGCTTTTATTGAAACTCGACGGTGATGAACTCAATGTCACCGGTACCGATCGTTCGTTAACGATTTCTGTTCAAGCATCAGTTTCTGGTGAACGCAACGGCGCCGTTGTTGTTTCGGCGAAGTTGTTGGCCGACATTGTGCGCGCTCTTCCTTCCGGTGCGGTCGTTGTTGAATGCGATGACGAAGAATTTCGTATTGGTTCTGGTCGTTCGCAGTTCGCGCTGCGCACAATTCCTGCACAGGAATTTCCCCAAATTCCCCAACCGGCAGGCAATTCCGTCACGCTCGATGCAACGGCATTTGCTGATGCGTTACGCCAAGTTGTGATTGCTGCGGCCACTGAAGAAACACGCATGGTTTTAACCGGTGTTTTGATGGCTGCTGAAGGTGATGGATTGCGATTAGCGGCTACTGACTCGTATCGCCTGGCAGTGCGCGATATTGCCGGCCAAGCCGTTTTAAGCGAAGGACAACAAGTGTTAGTTCCTTCTTCGCATTTGAAAGAA
>CAYOHV010000292.1:0-2094 GCA_964403825.1 uncultured Bifidobacterium sp.
CGCTTTTCACTCGGCAAACTTTTGATCAATCATTTTTAAAAAATTGGCCGCCGATCGAATACATCTTGTTGTTGGCTGCCATCGGCGCAGTGTTTTCAATTGTGAAACGGCGCCGCGCCGGCATGTACCTCATTGGTATGGCTATTGCTTCGGCGGTTGCATTTATCGTCGTTCCCGAAAGCCGTTTATGGAATGGTCGGCTGCTGCCATTTTGGTATTTATCGCTTTATCTCTTAGCGGCGGTCGGCGTTGGTGAACTCGTACGGTTTACGGCGTCATCGTTCGGTCGCTATTCAACCAAGACTCGGCGACGCGTGTTTTATGGCGCGTCCATTTTTGTGGCTGTTTTAGGTTTCTTATTTCTGGCGCTTCCATTGCGAATACTGCCAAATGAAATTGGTTACGGCGCTCTCAAAGTGAAAGTCGGCGAAAAATTGCCGAACGGTGGCTTGCGTTGGATGGGCTTACAAGTTTCAAGTCCGAGTTTCATTCCGGGTTGGCCGCGTTGGAACTACACCGGTTACGAGGGACGGCTTGCGTATCCCGAATATCGCAACATCATGAACACGATGGGCGAAGTTGGCGAAACGAACGGATGCGGTCGTGCGCTGTGGGAACATGAGCCGGACCATGATCGTTATGGAACCGCGATGGCGTTAATGCTGTTGCCGTTCTGGACCGATGGATGTATCAGTTCGATGGAAGGTTTGTATTTCGAATCTTCGGGGACGACCGGCTATCACTTCTTGATGCAAGATGAAACTTCCTATGGTGCGTCGAATCCGCAACGTGGTTTGGATTACGTACCGGGACCACCCACCCAAGAACAATTCGATAAGGGCGTTCGTCATATGCAGATGCTGGGCGTTCGCTATTACATGGCGATCAGCGGCGTGCTGCAGTCGTTCTCCGCAAATAATTCCAATCTCACTGAGATAGCGCGATCCGGTCCGTGGATTGTGTACGAAGTGAAAGATTCATCGTTAGTGCAAAGCCTTGAGAATCAACCGGCAGTGTTACAAGTAAGTGGTCATACGTGGTTGAAGAACACCGAGAGTTGGTTCCTCGATCCGTCGCAATGGAATGTGTGGCCGGCCGCCGGTGGACCAATCGATTGGCAGCGAATTAAACCCGGAGAAATGCCGGAAGTTGTAAAAGAAAAATCAGCGGTTGTTTCAAATGTTGAACAGACACGCGATTCGATTGCCTTTGATGTCGATGTCATTGGTACGCCGGTTTTGGTGAAAGTTTCGTATTTCCCCAATTGGCGCGCCAGTGGCGCGCAAGGTCCGTGGCGCGTTGGTCCCAACTTGATGGTTGTGGTTCCGAATTCGAAACATGTCGAGTTGCATTACGGACAAACACCAGTTGAGTATTTGTCGTACGCCATTACGTTCCTTGGCTTGATTGGACTTGTTGTGCTGTGGCGTCGTAAGTCACTCGAATTTCCGCCGCCGAATCCCATTGCGAAAGTTTTTGCTTGGGAAACAGGGCGGGATCTGAGTGCTGATGAACCGAACGAGTAGCGCCGCCAACTAGTGTCGGGGGAATGGCCCCCTTTGATGCGAAAGCCGCCGAGAAGATTTTCAAGGCGTATGACGTTCGCGGCACGGTTCCTGATCAACTCGATGCGGACATTGTGCAGCGAATCGGCGCGGCCTTCGCCCGTTTCGCCGCTGATACAACGGGTGCGCAATCAATTTTGATTGCGCACGATATGCGGCCCTCGGGACCGGAATTTGCCGATGCTTTCGCCGCCGGTGCCGTGGCCCAAGGCGTTGATGTTGTTCATTTGGGCTTGGCCTCAACCGATTTACTGTTTTTTGCAGCCGGTCATTTCAATATGCCCGGCGCCATGCTCACCGCTTCGCATAATCCGGCGCAATACAACGGCGCCAAACTTTGTCTCGCCGGCGCAAAACCAATCGGAGCCGAAAGCGGATTAATTGAAATCCGCGATATGGCGGTTAACGGATTACCACCGGCAGCCACGACGGGAACAATTTCATCGCGCGACGATGCACTAAGCGAATTTGTGCGTCACGTTCATTCTTTTGTTGATCTGTCGGTATTGCGTCCGCTGCATGTTGTGGC
>CAYOHV010000293.1:0-2085 GCA_964403825.1 uncultured Bifidobacterium sp.
GCCGTGCAACGTTTCGCCAAAGTTTGGAAGCAGGCATCGGTTGAACGTCCGGCCGCTCCAGTTACGCGCCGTGCAGCGCGTCGACGTGCGGCGAGGGCTTCTCGTTCGTCGGCTGCTTGGCGACAAAACCTGCAGGCCCGCCGACGTCGTTGAGCGCAGATGGCGCTGGATTATGTAACGGCGGCCTACCGCGCTGGCGCGGCGTATAGCCGCACCGTGCCTCGGCCCATGGCGGAATTCACCGCGCGTGGATTAAGTCGAGCAGCCGCATCACTTTCGAAAGAACGACGCATGATGGTGGCGCGTCATTTACAGCGCGCCGCGCCGCATTTACAAGGCCGCGCCCTTGATCGCGCCGTGGATGCAACTTTTGGTAGTTACGCGCGTTACTGGGTGGATTCATTTCGTTTGCCCAAACTTTCGGTCAGCAAAGTTGACGAGCATTTCGATGTTGCCGGCTACGACTATGTCACCGATGCATTACGCGGCGGCAATGGTGTGCTTTTAGCGTTACCGCATTTAGGTGGATGGGATTGGGCCGGTTTTTGGTTAACCCAAGTGCAAAAACAAAAAGTCACCGTCGTTGTCGAACCACTGGAACCGCCGGCGCTCTTTGATTTCTTTGCTGACTTTCGTCGTCAATTAGGAATGAACATCGTTCCGCTCGGTCCCGATGCCGGGAAAATTGTTTTACAAGCATTGGCCGATAATCACATCGTGTGTTTGCTGAGCGATCGCGATATTCGCGGCGACGGAATTGAACTGGAATTCTTCAACGAAGTCACCACCTTGCCGGCCGGGCCAGCCACACTCGCCATGCGCACGGGCGCAACCCTTTTAAGTGTGGGTGTGTATTTCGAAGGAAAGACCGGTCACGCTGCAGTTGTTGAACCGCCAATTGATTGTTCGCGGCAAGGAAAATTCCGCGCCGATGTCACACGCATTACCACCGACTTAGCGCGCCGCTTAGAGGGATTAATTCGTAAAGCACCCGAACAATGGCATTTACAACAACCCAATTGGCCAAGCGATTACGAAGCGCTGGAAGCAATTGGTAAACCGCATCCTCGTCCACCGCATGGACCAGCGGCGAAAGCGTTGTCGTAATGCGCGTCGGCATTGTGTGTCCGTACAGTCTCACTTTGCCTGGTGGCGTTCAAGGTCAGGTTTTGGCCTTAGCCGATGAATTGCGCAATCAAGGTTTAGATGTGCGTGTCCTTGGTCCATGTGATGGTCCGCCACCAAACGCTGGCGTCACTCCACTTGGCGATAGTTTGCCGACGGCGGCCAACGGTTCAGTTGCGCCTATTGCACCCGATCCCGCCGCACAATTACGCATTATCCGTGCGCTACGCGATGAACGCTTCGACATTGTGAATCTGCACGAACCGTTAGCGCCTGGTGTTACGCAAACAGCATTGCTTTTTAAATCGCAACCGTTGGTCGGCACTTTTCATGCTGCCGGCGAAAGCGCGGCCTATAAATGGCTTAATCCCGTGGTGCGTTGGTTATCGCGCAAGTTAGATTACCGCTGCGCGGTAAGTGTTGATGCCGAAAAGATGGCCCAACATGCAGTGGGTGGCGACTACGAAGTTCTGTTTAATGGTGTGAATTTGCGACCGTTCGCTCACAACACGCAACCCAAAACTTCTGAGCCCACGATTTTCTTTATCGGTCGTCATGAACCGCGCAAAGGTTTGGCCGTTTTGCTCGACGCTATGAGTGAATTGCCGTCGTCGTTTCGTTTATGGATTGCTGGCACGGGTCCTGAAACCGATCAATTACGCGCCAAAGTTGCTGGCGATGCCCGTATCGAATGGTTAGGTCGAATTTCCGAACAAGAAAAGATTGATCGCCTTTGTCGGGCAACGGTGTTTTGTGCACCATCACTTGGTGGCGAATCATTCGGCGTTGTTTTGGTGGAAGCAATGGCGGCGGGAACGCCCGTTGTTGCCAGTGAACTCGCTGGCTATACCAATGTCGCCCGTCAGGGAGTTGATTCGGTCTTAGTTCCGCCGGGTGACTCGAGCGCGTTAGCCGGTGCCATTCGCAATGTGTGCACCGATTCGTCGCTTTCGCAATCGC
>CAYOHV010000294.1:0-2076 GCA_964403825.1 uncultured Bifidobacterium sp.
CAAATTGATTAATGAAGGAAAGATTCCAACGTTCGCCGAAGTGGCGGAAAAGGCCGGCATCTCCGAACGTACAGCCTTCCGCTATTTCCCCGATCGTGAATCACTTTTCGCCGCAGTTGCCGTTGAAGTCATTCAATTGATTTGGCCCCATGTTGCCCTCGAAAAACCTGATGGCACAGTGCAGCAACGTGTGGCCTTATTAGTTGAAAATCGCATGGCACTAGCAAAGAAGGGCGGTCCTTTCGCCCGCGTCGTGGACTCTGCACCTAAGTCAACAATGACCGATTCGTTCCAAGGTGCGCGTCGCTCACGATTGCATGAACAATTGTTGAGTTGGCTTTCACCCGAGTTGGACAGCCTCGACAAAAGCGCCCCTTATGTCATTGGCGAGTTACTCACCTATACCGCCATTGAAAACTTACAAAAGACGTATTCCGACAACGAAGTCGCCGAAATTTTGCAGGCGACGATTTTGCATTTACTGAACGCGGATCCTAAAACGCGTTCGTAATTACTTGGCACGAAAATTTCTTTTGCTTGCCCGCGGGAAAAACGCAGGCAACATCAAAACGGATTTCCATTCCGCGGCACTCATGGGAGCGCAGCCAATCCATTGCCACTTTGCGGATTTTCATTTGCTTACGCCAATCGACTGCCTCGGCTGGAGTTCCAAACGCCGCACTGCGGCGCGTTTTCACTTCGCAAAACACAACCAGCGCTAGACGCTTGGCCACAATGTCGATTTCACCGGCGCGCGAACGCCACTGCCGATCAACTATTTGAAAGCCGTGTTTTTCATACCAGCGAGCAACTAACTGCTCACCGAAGTTTCCGAGTTCTTTACGATCCGTACTCATTCAACGTCATGGCATCTCGATTTCTTCTCGGGGAAGTTCTTCGATGTTGACGTCTTTGAACGTGACAACACGCACATGTGAAACAAAGCGATTCTGTCGGTACATGTCCCAGACCCAAGCGTCGCGTAATTCAATCTCAACTCGGGTTCGTCCATTTTCATGCACGACTTGTTGATTGACTTCATTCGCCAAATAAAAGCGCCGCTCTGTCTCTACGACAAAACGAAACATCGGACATACGTCCTTGTATTCGCGATAAAGCTGCAACTCGACGTCGGACTCGTATTCCTCGAGGTCCTCGCTGCTCACTAAGACTCAGTTCTAGATGCGCCTAGTCGCGCTTTTCTTTGATCTTCGCGGCCTTACCAACGCGATCACGGAGGTAGTACAACTTGGCGCGGCGGACATCACCACGCGTAACGACTTCGATTTTGGCGACGATCGGCGCGTGCACTGGGAATGTGCGTTCTACGCCAACACCAAACGAAACCTTGCGAACGGTAAATGATTCTTGTAATCCGCCACCTTGACGACGGATAACGACGCCTTGGAAGACCTGAACGCGCTCGCGGTTGCCTTCGACCACGCGCACATGCACCTTTAAGGTGTCGCCCGGCTCGAAAGCAGGGATGTCGTCGCGGAGGCTTTTTGCGTCGAGAAGATCAATGGCGTTCATGGTCATGTCCTGAAAGTCGTGCACGGGCCAATGCCCGAGGGACAGTCATGCTAGGCCCCGCCCCCTAAACGGGGCAAGATCGGCTGGGTCTAGGCCTCGAGACCTTCGGCAGAGAAGCCATATTGCTCTAGAAGAGCCCTCTCTTGGCCGCTAAGGCCGCCTCGGCGCTCGATGAGGTCTGGGCGAGCCCGCAGCGTGCGGGCCAGAGCAGCCGCCCTGCGCCAACGCTCGATTTCGCCATGATTCCCTGAGCGCAGCACCTCGGGAACGTCCATCGAGCGGAATGAGGCTGGTTTGGTGAATTGCGGGTATTCAAGCAGGCCCGCCGAAAACGATTCATCACCGGCGGAGGAACTATTTCCCATGACCCCCGGCACTAAGCGCCCGACAGCCTCCACAATCACCATGGCGCCAACTTCGCCACCGCTTAAGACGAAATCGCCAATCGAAATTTCGCCATCACAAAGTTCGGTACGAATTCGATCGTCCACGCCTTCATAACGGCCGCACAGCAAAGAAAATCCTTCTCCGTTTGCTAATTCC
>CAYOHV010000295.1:0-2038 GCA_964403825.1 uncultured Bifidobacterium sp.
GGTTGTCGTTGTTTTGGCGGCGGTGGTGTTGTTCGCAGCATCACGTCGTCGCGATAGCGGCGGTGCCACCGGCGCGTTAAGTCGCGAAACATTGAAGCGCGATCGTTCAAGTTCTTTAGAGTTTGAAACTGCGGCTGTTTCTGGTCGACAAGTTGAGGCATCGGCGGAATTAGAACGTCGTCCTTCAACACCAATGACGAAGTCAGATGATCTTGAAACATTTGTGCCACCCGATGCCGACGCCATTGGTATTTCGCGACGCAAATTCTTCAATCGCTCCATCATCGTGATGATGGGTCTTGGCCTTTCTGGTTTCGGTGCCGCGGTTCTTGCTTTCTTGTGGCCAGTGCCCAAGGGCGGTTTCGGTTCGAAGATTCGTGTTGGCAATGTCAGTGATGTCAAAGCGAAGATCACCGATAACAAAGGATTTTTGTATTCGGCTGAAGGTCGTATGTGGTTAACCAACTACCCAACATCAGCCATTGAAAAAGCAAAGGCTGTTTATCCGCCTTCCGTACTTCCTTCGATGGAAGCAGGCGTTGTGGCGCTTTACCAAAAGTGTCCGCACCTTGGTTGCCGTGTTCCTTCATGTGTGACATCGCAATGGTTTGAATGTCCATGTCATGGTTCGCAGTACAACATGGCGGGCGAAAAGAAAGGCGGCCCGGCGCCGCGCGGTATGGATCGTTTCGGCACTGAAGTTGCCAACGGTGTATTGACCGTTAACACCGGTTTGATTTTGCAAGGCCCGCCCATTGGCACCAACACCACCGGGCAAGAAGCTGAAGGCCCACACTGTGTGGGTGGAGGAAGCCACTAATGAATAACGCTTTGTTACTCGCCTCAGCGCAAAGAACGATCGGCTATGTCATAGCCGTCATTCTGATGATTGCTTTTGCTGTGGCGATCCTTATCAACATGCGCAAAGGTCGCGCTGAAGTTGGTTCGGAAGTTGAATTAGCTGCAAACCGTAAGCCGTATCTCGATGACGACGAATTAGAAACGAAGAAACTTGATCGCACACTCGGTCTTGGCTTAGTTGCTCTCGGTGTTCTTGCCTTAGCGCTTCCTCTTTATTGGTTAGCGGAACCGGGCCGTCAAGATGACATGGTCAAGATGTATGAAAACGTGGCCGTAAGCCGCGGTGAGGAAATTTACAAAGTCGGCGCCCAATGCGGAACCTGTCATGGCCCTGAAGGTGGCGGTGGCGTTGCCAGTTACACCATCACTAATCCTGAAACCGGTGCGTTTGTAGAGCAAGTGCAATGGAAGGCGCCGGCTCTCGACACGGTCATGTATCGCTACACACCCGAACAAGTTCGTTACATCTTGAACTACGGACGCGGTTATTCACCGATGCCGGCATGGGGTGCACCTGGTGGCGGTCCGTTAACTACGCAACAAATCGACGAATTGATTGCCTATCTCACGTCAATTCAATTACCGGCCGAAGAATCGCTAAAGGCTGTGCAGAAAGAACTTGATGCAACGTGTTTGGCTAACGCGCAAGGAAATTGCACATTGCCGAATGCTCCGTATCGCACGTTGGGTGAAGCAGTCTTCAATCTTGGTTATAAGACTGGATTTGCCGGCGGCGCATATTCATGCGCGCGTTGCCATACCGCCGGTTGGTCATATGGCAAAGCACAAACTGCTGGCGGCGGTGGCATGGGCCCGAACTTGACCGGTGGTTCTGAATTACGGCAGTTCCCGTTGGCCTCGCAACAAATTCAATTTGTTTCGGCCTATCCCAAGATGGGTACTGCCTACGGAACAAACGGTTGGTCAAGCGGACGTATGGGAAGTTTCGGAACAAAC
This sequence comes from uncultured Bifidobacterium sp., assembly GCA_964403825.1. Taxonomy (GTDB): domain Bacteria; phylum Actinomycetota; class Acidimicrobiia; order Acidimicrobiales; family Acidimicrobilacustridaceae; genus Acidimicrobilacustris. The sequence goes on from CAYOHV010000295.1 coordinate 1,819, forward strand.
CCGAATGCGGTTGATCCGGCCACGGCCATCATGAGTCCTGATCAAGTGATGTTGACGCCAGAACAAATTGCGGCCGTTGTCGCATACGAACGGAGTATGTAATGAATCCGCTGTTCGTTTTGGCTGGCATCAATTGGGATCCAAACATTCGCGGCGTCTTGGCCGTTTTAGTTGGCGTTGTTGTTCTTTGCGGATCCGTCTATTTAATTCTCGGCACCAA
>CAYOHV010000296.1:0-2012 GCA_964403825.1 uncultured Bifidobacterium sp.
CAGTTGGAACGGCAGAATGTATCCCGCCGTTGTCCAACCCTGTCATTTGGAAACAGTGATTGCGTATTTGCCCACCGGATTGGGCGGAGCCATTGAGCGCTGGAAATACACTCGATACTTCGACAATCCGGAATTTTGGTCATCGCCCGATAAAAAAGACGTGGTGACGGTAGTGGGTGGAAACACAATGTTGCCCGGAACAAAATCTGCCACTACGACCATGAAACAAACGCCGGTGCCTGATCAATTAGAGATATATAACACCACGCTCGATCCGCTCGAACTGGAAAACATTGCGTCCAACGCGCTTCTTTTGGCTACACCTCGAATGTCGAACATTGTGCAGCAACTGGCGGATTTGTTGAATCAACAGCGCAATCAAAAACGTTTAGCGCCAGTAACAAGTTCGACAAGTTCGACGAGTTCAACTTCGCAGATGCCATCCGGACTTTTCCGCTTTGGCTCGGGCGACGAGCAGTCATCAATCGCCTCAAGATTTACCGGCTAAATCACATTTTCACTTTGGTGTGAAGCGGGCGGGAACTCTTTCGTAGCGGCGAATATGAGCGAACGGCACCCAATGTAAGTCTTCGGTGATTTCGAGTTGGGGGAGTCGATGAAGAGCGGTGGCAATACCGATTTGCCCTTCCGCGCGTGCGAGCGCAGCACCGAGACAAAAGTGAACGCCTTGTCCAAAACTGGCAATGACAGCGGGACGCTGTTCATTCGTATCGGCAAAACGATCGATCAAAAATTGATTGGGGTTTGGAAATGCAAGTGGATCGCGATTGGCCGCGGGAAGAGAAACAGAGACGGCTTGATCGGCCGCGATTTCCACGTCGCCGATAACAAGATCTTCACTGGCTTGGCGCGCTGAACCCATAACCGGCGGTTCGAAACGCAAACACTCTTCAGTTGCGGAACTAATTAACGTCGGATTGGCTTTTAATTTTGCAACTTCATCAGGATGAGAAAGCAACAACGGCAGTGCAATGGAAAGAAAACTTCTCGTAGTGTCGTGCCCAGCGAATAACAAATTGGCAATCATGGCGACGAGTTCATCATTGTTTAGACGATCGCCTTCTTCCTCAGCCGCGATTAACGCCGAAAGTAAATCATCACCGGGGTTTTTTCGTCGGCGTTCTATAAGAGTACGAACATAGGCATCTAAGTGCAGAAGACTTTGTTCGAGTTGGGCGCGTAAGTCTTGATCAACAATTGACGAAAAGACCAGTCCTAAATCGGCAGTCCATTCGGCGAATGTTTCATATTCGTCTTGAGGGATAGCCAACATATGACTCATGACGCGGATCGGAAGATGATGGGCGTAATCGTGAAGAAGATCGATCTCTCCGCGTTCGCAGTAGGGCTGTAAGACGTCCTCGGCAATTTCGGCAATAACGGGACGTAAATCTTCGATGCGTTTAGGAGTAAAGGCCCGCGACACCAAACGGCGCAACCGTGTATGCATGGGTGGATTAGTGGAGAACATCACTTGACTCCACCACTCATGAATTGGTCCGCTAGAAAGCCCGTTATTGGCGAGCAAGTCGGTCGTCAACATGCGCGGATCGCGTAGCACCTGCTCGACTTCTTTATGACCTAAGGCGAGCAATTCGCCGCTCGGAGTCTGCGCAAAAGAGGCCTGTTCACTGGCTCGTTGAAGAGGTGCGTGAATATCGATCCAAAATTCCGGATCGAACATATTGACTATTGGCAATTCCCCCGAGGTGCCCATGGCGAGAGACTAGGCGTTGGCTAAAAGCGGTGCGCCTTAATTGTTTGGTCGAGCGGAATTGTTGCCGCCAACGTTCGAATTGTTGCTGTTGCCGCCGGCATTGGAGTTGGGATTCGCTCGCGTAGAACTATTCCCGCCGGCGTTTGAGTTGCCGCTGTTACCACCGGCGTTGGAGTTGCCGCTGTTACCACCGGCGTTGGAGTTTCCGCTATTGCCACCGGCATTTGAGTTTCCGCTGTTGCCGCCTGCGTTTGAGTTGCCGCTATTGCCGTTT
>CAYOHV010000297.1:0-400 GCA_964403825.1 uncultured Bifidobacterium sp.
GGCCACGCCGAAAGGTGCACCACCGCTCCGGCTCCCAGATTTTGAGGCCGAGTTGAAGGGCCGAGGCTTGTCGTTACCGCCTCTCGGCGACGGAAATGACCCGTTTGCCAAGCCTTAAATTCCCATCGGCGACGGGAAAGTTGGGTCAACTTGCCCCGACCACCCTTTTAAGGCCACGATTTAAGGCCGTTATGGCGCAAGCCTCCTAAATCGAAGAAGAGAGATTCACCGTGGTAAAGCTCCGCCTGATGCGGATGGGAAAGACAAAGCAACCGACGTATCGCATCGTCGCTGCTGATTCGCGCTCACCTCGCAATGGTCGATTCATTGAAATCGTCGGCCACTACAACCCCCGCACTGAACCGTCGGAGATCACCATTGACAACGACAAGGCGGTGGC
>CAYOHV010000297.1:410-2001 GCA_964403825.1 uncultured Bifidobacterium sp.
GAAGGGCGCGCAACCGACCGAAGTTGTTGAGAAGCTTCTCAAGATTTCTGGTGCTTGGGATCAATTCCGCGGCGCAGCATCGTGAGCGATACAACCGCAACTGATTGCCAAACTGCACAAGCGGTTCTTCTTTATGTCGTAAAGCAATTAGTAAGTGATCCGACAGCCGTGAAGATCGAAGTTGATTCGAGCGGCGAGAAGACCATCTTGAACGTCCATGTCGGCGAAGGTGACATGGGACGTGTAATTGGAAAGCGCGGTCGTGTCGCGCAGAGTATTCGCACCGTTGTGCGTGCGGCCGCCGCACGCGATGGTGGCGATGTCGAGGTTGAGTTCGTCGATTGACCCCGAGGATTTCCTCGAGGTCGGACGCATCGAAAAACCCCATGGAGTACGCGGCGATGTCGTCGTTGCTTTGACGACCACCGAAAAATCTCGGGTTGCCGTCGATTCGGTTTTATATGTGAATGGCGAACCGTTTCTCATCACCGCCTCGCGTCCTCATCAGCATCGTTGGATTGTGAAGTTCGACGTCATTAATGATCGCAGCGAGGCCGAAAAATATGCTCGTTCTTTATTGTTCGCACCAAAGATGGCCTATGACGAAGAAGAACTTTGGGTGCATGAACTCATTGGCTGTGATGTTGTTGATCAAAACGGCAAAGTTCAAGGTCGGGTAATGGCGGTTCAAGAAAATCCTGCCAGTGACTTATTGGTTTTGGATTCAGGTGCTCTAGTACCGCTGGTCTTTGTGCAAAGTCATGAGCAATCGGTCATTCATGTCGAAGTGCCGGAAGGTTTATTTGAGTTGTTCGATGAAACAACGAGCGGTGATTGATCATGCGTATCGATGTGTTCACCATTTTTCCGCAGATGGTTGAAGAATTCTGTCAACACTCGCTCGTCGGTAAAGCGCAAAAATCATCGCTATTAGATATTCGTGTTCACGATCTACGTGAGTTCACCACTGATGTGCATCGCAGTGTTGATGACACTCCTTTTGGCGGTGGTGCCGGAATGGTGCTGCGACCCGAACCAGTGTTTGCCAGTGTTGAGCATGTCAATCCACCTCGACCCCTTTATCTTTTGAGTCCTGGCGGCAAAACGTTTGATCAGGAAATGGCGGCCGAATTGGCCAACGGTGAGGGGTTCTCATTGTTATGCGGTCGCTATGAAGGAGTGGACGATCGAATTCGCACCGAACTTTGCGATGGTGAAATTTCGATTGGCGATGTTGTTTTGAGTGGTGGCGAAGTTGGCGCCATGGTGATTGTGGAAGCCGTCGGACGCTTAGTGCCAGGAGTTATGGGGAACAGTTCTTCCGCCGGCGATGAATCGTTTTCGGCGGGCTTGCTCGAATATCCGCAATTCACCAAACCCGCTTCGTTCCGCTCAATGGAAGTTCCTTTCGTATTGCGCTCGGGGAACCACGGTGAAATTGAGCGCTGGCGTATGGCGGCTGCTTTGGCTCGCACGCTCATGGCCCGTCCAGACCTCATAGAACGCCGAGGCGGCCTTAGCAGCCAAGAGAGGGCTCTTCTAGAGCAATATGGCTTTTCCAGCGAAGGCCCCGAGGCCTAAATGCAGGCCG
>CAYOHV010000298.1:0-1971 GCA_964403825.1 uncultured Bifidobacterium sp.
ATTCGATCAATCGCGCTGGTGCATGAAACTCTTTCGCACACAATTGGTGATGATGTTCCCTTTACCGAAATTGTTCGACCGCTTGTGCGTATGGTGGAAGAAGGTTTGAGTTCACCCGATCGACCGGTGAAGTTCACGGTTAATGGCGATGCCGGCATTCTCTCGGCCGATTCGGCAACACCGCTGGCAGTGGTAATCACTGAACTTTTACAAAATGCGGTTGACCACGCATTTGCCGGCATTGATCTCCAAGATTTTTCGGCTGTCGTTGAAGTTGATTTAGAAAATGCCGATGGCCGCTTCCGTATTTCGGTGACCGATAACGGAATTGGAATTCCGCAAGGTTTCTCGATTGATGACAGCACTGGTCTTGGTTTATCGATTGTGCGCACATTGGTTACGACCGAACTTGGCGGAACAATTGGTTTTTCACGCGGCAACGGTCCGGCGTCGCGCCCTGGAACCAATGTGCGTATTTCGGTGCCGCTGCCGAAATAGGGCAAAAAAAATCGACCTCCCAGTGGGAGGTCGAACAATTTCGCAATGAAGTGAGTGCGAGTTACGAAGCCTTGCGACGGGCAGCCAGCCATTGGCGGCGAAGCTTGCGACGCTCTTCTTCAGAAGTGCCACCCCAGATACCCGAATCTTGATTGGTGCTTAAAGCGAATTCGAGACACGGTTGACGGACATCACAACCGTTACAGATGGACTTTGCGTTATCGATTTGTTCGATTGCTGGACCAGTGGTGCCAACAGGGAAGAACAAATCGGGGTCGGTATCACGGCACGCGGAGTAGTCACGCCAGTTGTCGGCAGTGATGAACAACTCTTCAGTTTCCAGTGATAATGGCATTACATGCGACGTGGTCAGGGCCACGGTTCGTCCACGGCTCTCGGGGCGCACGAAGACAGACACAAGTGGATTCGTGCGGGGACGGGGGTTGTGTACGCTTCACCGACTCGGCGGGCAAAGTTCCTACAAACTCAAGTCCGAAGGACTTCTGTTGAAGAACTCACGTCGACGTCGTGTGACTGGGCTCTGAAACGGTAATGGTGGAGGGGGTCGTTGGCAAGGGGTTTCTTTAAATTTTTCAAATTCAGGTTTTCACCCTTGTCGTTTATGGAGAGAGAACGCGCTTGGTGAGGAATTACACACCTGTAACTCGTTTCAAAGTTGTCTAGGGTGGCGTTATGTCACCAGTAAAAGTTGTGGCGCACCGCGGCGCATCCTTTGCTCATCCTCCTGGCAACACCATTGCCGCATTTGCAGATGCCGAAAGCCTCGGAGCGGATTGGGTTGAACTCGATGTCCACGCTACGGCCGACGGGGTAGTGGTGGTTCATCATGATCCAACGTTTGCTGATGGTCGATTTATCGGCGACCTTGCGGAATACGAGTTGCCCGATTGGGTGCCGTCGCTTGAGGTCGTACTCGATATTTGTCATCCCCTCGGCGTCAACGTGGAAATCAAAACCGATAACCGCCCCGAAACGTTGGCTCCTTTAATTGAAAATGTGGTGTCGATGTTGCAGCGACGCAACGGCTCCGAGTTTTTGATTTCGTCTTTTGACTTTGAAACCTTGGCGCAATGTCGACATTTAGCACCGGAGATTCCAACCGGTTTTTTAGTCTTGGCATTTGATGAAGCCACTATGACGGCCACAAAAGAAGCGGGCCATGTGGCGATCAATCCGTGGGATGCGTTAGTCACCGGAGAACTGGTGGCCGTAGCACATGACATTGGATTAGCCGTCAACGTATGGACCGTTGATGATCCAGCGCGTATGAGTGAGTTGCAACAATTTGGTGTTGATTCCATCATCACCAACAAGCCGGATCTTTGCCGCTCGGTTCTTTCGTCGTAAATCTTGAGGCGCTTGTTTATGTTGTTCGTCGCGGAATGACGAGCGATAAAGCTTCGGGATGATGGCGAATTTCTAAAACCGCGGTATCGCCTAAATAATCACCAT
>CAYOHV010000299.1:0-1946 GCA_964403825.1 uncultured Bifidobacterium sp.
GGACTTGCCCTTCGATTTACGCAATTGCGATTGGTCGCCATTTGATCGCGAAAAATCTCTTCCGCCCTATCAACGAATTTGGCTCAAGACCACCGGCTCATTGCCTGACGATCCGGTTTTGCACGCCTGCCTTTTGACGTACGCATCCGATATGACGTTGCTTGATACAGCGCTATTGCCCCACGGTCTCGGCCCGATTGACAACGTCTTCATGGCCAGCCTCGATCACGCAATGTGGTTCCACCGCCCATTCCGTGCCGATGAATGGCTTCTTTACGATCAGTCCACCCCATCGGCGCATAGTGGTCGCGGGTTTGCCCAAGGTTCAGTCTTCACGGCTGATGGCAAGTTGGCGGTTTCGGTCGTACAAGAGGGCTTAATTCGCCCACCGCGCTAACCAGCGACCTACCGAGGGTCCTCATACTTACTAGCCTCATCAGGTGATGGGTAGGCGAACATTACGCACTTTGTTCACGGCCGCGATTGTGGGCCTATGTGGCGCGCTATTGGTAAGTGCATGTTCGGTATCTAATTCCACGTCCACTTCCACCACGGTGGCCAATGGTGATGCCACCGCAACCACCGTTGCGTCTGGTCCTTCATCGATCACACAAGGGATTGCGGGCAACAAAGTTGCGGGACCATTCACCAATCCCACGGCCGTCGCTCGGCGACCGATGCGCAATCAAATTTGGGTGACTGAACGCGCCGGCTATGTGCGCGGCATTCTGCAAGTTACCGATTGGAATAATGAAACCGGGCAAACAGTGCGCGGTCGCTATCGGTCGTATACCTACCCGATGATGGATATCACTCGTGATGTTCGCAATTCCAATAACGGTGGCATTCGCGGTATCGCGTTTTCTACTGACGGCTTAACCGTCTACCTGTCATATATCAATCGCTCCGGCGATCTTGTTGTGGCGAAATGGGAAGTGGTTGATCGCTACGCCAAGCGTCCGCCAGCACCAGAACCTGAACCAAACCCACAAACAAATGGTTCAACGTCAAGCACTTCAAGCACCACAACTTCCACGACAACCACAACTCTTGATCCGTACTCGTTGTCACCGGATCAACGCACAGAAATTCCACCGCCTGAAGTAAATCCTGATTCGCGCGAAATTCTTCTGACCATCACTAATCAAAGCGATACCAATATCGGCGGATCATTAGTGCTCGGTCGCGATGGCTATCTCTATATCGGTATCGGCGATGACGAGAACAATGCGGCATTAGCTCAAGATCCGAATTCGCAACTGGGCAAAGTTTTGCGTATTGATCCCAGTGGTGCGGCGAATGACAACAAGTATTCAATTCCGGCAACAAATCCCTTTATCAAAGGTGGTGGAAATCCCGCCGTTTTGATTTTGGGTGCGAAGGATCCCAGTTCGTTTAGTTTTGATCGATCAACGGGCGATATGTGGATCGCCGATGCCGGCTCCGATAACAACCAAGAAATTGATTGGATTCCCACCGGGAAAATTCCGGGCTCCAATCTCGGCTGGCCGAACTATTCCGGTAGTAACAACGTGCAAGGGAAATTGGAAAACACAGTTTCTCCTTTGGTAACGCTCACGCTTGATGAAGATTGCCGCGCTGTAAGTGGCGTGGTCTATCGCGGGGCATCAATGGAACGTTTACGCGGCACATACCTCTTTGGTAATTCCTGTTCGGGCACGATTGACGGTTTGCTTCAACGGCGGGGGCAAATTCTTGATCGCAAAACTCTCACGACCATTGGCGGTGACATAGTTGGTTTCGCCGATGATGACCAAGGCGAAGTAGTGGTTCTCACCACCGATGGCTTGTACCGGTTGGTGGCTTCATGACAACAACCGAAACACCTGAAGAGACTCGGTCTTTCCGTCGCTACTTCCGCGGCCGTCGTCTTAATGATGGAAAAGCGGTGTACTGGTGGCGCGAAGTCATCATCGTGGCTGTTC
>CAYOHV010000300.1:0-1941 GCA_964403825.1 uncultured Bifidobacterium sp.
TCATAACCGAAACGAGTCTTTCGCTGAAGCACCCATAACCAAACAGCAATGACGCCGCCCAATACAAAGGCCAGCGGTAAAACAAAATCACCTAATGAAAAGTCAGGCCACCACGCAACATTGGGAATGACTTTGCCTTTCGGAAAGACCGCGCCAGTGCCAGTGAGTTCACGCCAAAACGAATCCGACTCAAAAATGAGATACGTCGCCAAAACACCAGCAACGTAATTAAGCATTAACGATGTGATGATTTCGTTGGTGCGGAAATACGAGCGCAACACACCAGGGATGGCCGCCCATAATGCGCCGCCCAACGCACCGAAAATCACCATCATGGGAATGACGAGCCAACCTTGTGCGTCGGCCCCCATCGACAGTGCAATACCGGACGACATGATGGCGCCGATATAAAACTGTCCTTCGCCACCGATATTGAAGAATCCGACTTTGAAGGCCACCGCCGCACAAAGACCTGTAAACAAAAGCGGTGATGCTGCCACCATGGAACCGCTCAACGCATCGGCACTACCAAAAGCACGTTCAAAGATTCGTTGGTAAACCGAAAATGGATTGTTGCCCGTGGCGAACAAAACGATGCCACCCACGACCAGAGCAGCCAAAAACGAACCGATCGGAACGGCGAAGTTCAAATACTTCGGCACATCGACACGCGGTTCAAGGCGAACACGCCCAAAGCGCAGCGGCTTCAATTTCATGCTGCGCCCACCGATCCGCCCATCAACATTCCGACTTGTTCAATTGACGCTTCGTGGCGCGCCATGGTGGAAAGAATTCGACCTTCGTACATCACGGCGATGCGATCCGAGAGAGCAAAAATTTCATCCAGATCTTCGCTCACCAAAACGATGCCCACTCCCCGCTCGGCGGCATCACTTAAAAGTTGGTGAACGGTGGCAACCGCTCCCACGTCTAAACCTTGAGTAGGCGTGGAAACAACTAGAACTTTGGGCGAACCCGACATTTCGCGGGCTAACAAAACCTTTTGCACATTGCCGCCGGAGAGCCGCCGTGTAGGTGTTTGAGCCGAAGGTGCACGCACATCAAATTGCGACATCAAAACTTCGGCCTCATCGGCGATGACTTGTGTACGTAAAAACGGCGGTCGCGATACCGGTGGGCGGCGATAACGCTTCAGGATGAGATTCTCGGCAATCGAAAGATCAGGTGCCAAACCAGTACCTAAACGATCTTGAGGAATGTAGGCCACGCCCATACGAATCGGATAGCGCGCGTCGACACGGTCCATCTTTTCGCCGTCGACATCAATCACGCCGTTCGAGCGTTCACGTAATCCCGCTAATACTTCGACGAGTTCACGCTGACCATTACCAGCTACACCGGCGATTCCTAAAATTTCGCCCGCCTTCACGGTGAACGACACATCGTCTACCGCGGCCAAACCGCGATCGCCGTCAGCGGAAAGATTAGAAACCGTAAGCACTGTGGCGGCACCAGGGAGTGGACCCGATCCACTGCGTTGTACTGATTCAACTTCGCGACCGACCATCAACGATGCAAGTTCTCGGCGATTAACTGACGATGAATCGACGGTGGAAACACATTTTCCATCGCGCAAAACCGATACCCGATCTGCAACTCGTAAAACCTCGCCCAATTTATGAGAAATGAAAATGACACTGCGACCATTACTCACCATGGTGCGGAGATTGTCCATTAAACCGTCCGCTTCGTTTGGCGTTAACACTGCGGTCGGTTCATCCATAATCAAAATCGTTGCGTTACGACGCAAGACTTTAAGAATCTCAACCCGCTGTTGTTCACCAACTGAGAGTTGCCAAATTCGTGCCCGCGGATTTACGGGCATTCCCACTTGGTCGGCCAGCGCGGCAATTTCCTCTTCGATTTGCCGCATAGGTAAACGTCCGCGCACGTCTTGCAATCCGCAGACGATGTTTTCCG
>CAYOHV010000301.1:0-1940 GCA_964403825.1 uncultured Bifidobacterium sp.
GAGCGCATGCGTGTACCTTCTCCTGCTGCTAACACAATGGCCGAGAGAGGTCGTGGAAACATGATTCTTTTCTAGTACGGTCAGCGGCATCCTTCGGGGGTGGTGTAATTGGCAACACACCAGGTTTTGGTCCTGGCTTTCGGGGTTCGAGTCCCTGCCCCCGAGCAAAAAAGCGAAAAGGTCTGCAAATGCAGGCCTTTTTTGCTTTTTGGGACCCATCAAGATTTTTGGGCGATCAGGGGCCGCCGCCGAGAAATTTCCCGCATTTCGCAGATTCGGCCAATTCCGCTACAGTCGCCGACGCCATGGGATCACTGATTAAGAAGCGCCGTAAGCGCATGCGAAAGAAGAAGCACAAGAAGATGCTGAAGCGGACCCGCTTCCAGCGCCGCGCTGCGGGCAAGTAGGTCAGTTTTTCGTCAGATGTGCGCCGAGGCCGCTATCTCGGTGGCAATGACGCGTTCATCTCCTGGGCATTCACCAGCGCAGAACCATGTCGAGCCGGAACCGGCGAGTCGTGGCGTTAACCCCGTGACCGTTTCTAAATGCGATCGCCATTCGCTTAAGCGCGGCTCAAGCGCAATTGCCGCAGGTTCAAGATCATTTTCGTTTTCGCCCGTGGGCCCGCCGAGTGCATCCCATTTTTTATAAACATCGGCCGTCACACAACCAAACGGTGGCGTGCTGAGAGTCCACGTGCGAAAGAGTTCCGGCAACGGCTCAATGATTTCGCCAATACCGCGCACCATGGCGCGACCACCGCGCAAACAAAAAGAAACATCAGCACCGAGACGACTGGCTTTTTCGTAATCAGTAAAACCAGCGGCGCGCAATACCGCCGCCGCATTGGCAGAACCGCCACCCAATCCGGCACCCGGTGGAATGCGTTTTTCAATTCGCACTTTTGCTGTGCGATCAAGCATGGCTAACGCCTTTGTCACGAGATTTTCTCCCGCGAGAGAAAACTCTTTGCCGGTACGCGCATCAACAACTTCAACTGACGTTGTATCGGCCGGTTCAATGATGAGGTCATCACCGAAATTCAACGTCACCATTTCCGCCTCAATGAGGTGGTAGCCATCGGCTCGCACACCAGTGACATGCAGTGAAACGGTCAACTTCGCCGGCGCAAAAATATGCGTCACCGAAGGCCACCTCATGCGGCAGCCTTTTGTAGAAACAGTTTTGTCGCTGCGCTCATGAATACACCACCGTGTATAACGCTACCCACTCATCCAGCGAGAGTTGTTCGGGACGGGCTTGTTCGCTAATTCCACTTTCGACGAACTGTTCAGCGGTAACCACACCGTTGAGCGATCGACGCAGCATTTTGCGTCGTTGCGAAAATGCCGTGCGCACCAGCGTCATTAGTTGGTCACGATCGAGTTGTAATTGACGGTCAACTCGCGTGATTTTGATCATGACCGAATCCACTTTGGGCTTTGGCACAAAGACCGTCGGCGGAATCGACGCCACAATTTCGGCCCGAGCATCGAGTGCCAATTTCACCGACGGAATACCCCATGCGCCCGAACCCGGGGCGGCGGCCAAACGCTCCCCGACTTCCTTTTGCACCATCACCAACATCGACGAAATGGCCGGCGCTTTTTCCAATAAATCAAGCACTAAAGAAGTGGCGACGTTGTACGGGAGATTGGCCACGAGTTGCCAAGTCGAATCGCCAAGTAACTCTGCCCAATTAACTTCGCGTGCATCAGCGTGCACAACGCGCACACCTAAAGGTTCGACTGTCTCTTTTAAAATCGGAAGTAAATGACGATCAAGTTCAACCGCTAAAACATTGGCGCCGGATGCAGCCAGTTCAACTGTCATCGATCCAACACCCGGACCAATTTCAATCACATTTGAATGCGGTCCGATATCAGCCAAGCGCACAATGCGACGAACCGTATTCGGATCGGCCAAAAAGTTTTGTCCTA
>CAYOHV010000302.1:0-1930 GCA_964403825.1 uncultured Bifidobacterium sp.
ACTTTGCCGCTTTGCGCCATTTCGTTCACGGCCTTTGTCATATTGGCCAACCAGGACGCTTGTTCCGCATCACCAATGACGTAAGGCACATGCCGCATACGTAAACGAGGATGGCCGCGTGTTTCGGAATAGGTCTGGGGCCCACCCCAAAACTGAATCAGGAAAAGACGCAAGCGTTCTTTGGCGCCTTCAATGTCATCCGACGGATAAAGCGGTGCCAAAACCGGATCAGCCATGGTGAGGGCGTAGAAACGATCCACGAGTTCGATAAAGAAGGCTTCACCGTCGACTCGATTGAATAACGGTTCTTCAAAGGGAATGGGCCGGCGTGATGAACCGGTCTCCGATTCCCCAGCCGATTCAGGAGTAGACACGATCGAGTTCCGTTCGCACCTGACGTAAAAAGTCGGATGCCCCTTGTGGACCTTCGCCATCCAAGATACGGCGCATTAACGCCGATCCAATAACAACGCCATCAGCCACTTCGCAAACTTCAACCGCTTGGGCGGCGTTTGAAACACCGACTCCCACTAACACCGGTTTATCGGTAATTGCTTTTGTGCGTTGCGCAATGATGCGCGCTGATGCCGCCAGCGCATCGCGCTCTCCGGTGACACCCAGCAAACCAACGGCGTAAACAAATCCCCGTGCGCGCGCCGCAATACGCGGCAATCGTTCATCGGGCGCGGTCGGTGCAGCCAACATCACTGTTTCAACACCATGCGCATCAGCACTGGTCGCCCATTCCCCTACTTCTTCTAAAGGAAGGTCGGGCAGAATCGCAGCCGCGATTTCCGCGTCGGCCAACATGGCCGCAAAACGTTCATGTCCGGCGCGAAAGGCAATGTTGTAATACGTCATGACCGCCAGCGGCACGCCCGCATCAACACCACGTAATTGATCCAAAATCGAAACGGGCGTTGCGCCACGTTGTAACGCTTCTTCACTCGCTTGTTGAATGATGGGACCATCCATCACTGGATCGGAAAAGGGAATACCAATTTCGATGGCATCGGCACCGGCATCAGCGGCGGCGCGCACAACTTCGGTCCACTGATGGTCGTAACCGCCAGTGATATACGGGACCAAAAGTTTGCGGCCCGTGGCACGTTTGGCGCGCAGCGCTGATTCCAGAACACCCCATTCAGAGGATTGCGCGTTAGCGCTTGCGGGCGAAGTTGTGTTGTTCGCGGCGTTCATCAACCCAATATTTCCATCATCTGGCCAACGTCTTTGTCGCCGCGGCCAGACATATTCAAAAGCACGGTTTTGCCCGCCAACTTGGCCCGATCGCGGCTCATCCATGCCAAAGCATGGGCCGGTTCAAGCGCCGGAATAATTCCCTCCGTGCGGCTAAGCAACTGGAACGCCTCGATGACTTCTTGATCGGTGACCTGTTCGTATCGAGCACGGCCGATCGATGAAAGATAGGAATGTTCGGGGCCTACACCGGGATAATCCAAACCGGCCGAAATCGAATGCGCTTCTTGTACTTGTCCGAATTCGTCTTGCATGAGATAGGACTTCATACCGTGCACCACACCAGGGATGCCGCGTCCTACTGCTGCACCGCCGGCCGGTTCAACGCCAACTAAGTCGGCATCGGTATCGGCAAAGCCGCTGAAAATACCAATGGCATTTGATCCGCCACCGACACAGGCAGTGATGACATCGGGAACAGCACCATTAAGAAGTTTCTCGCATTGTTCACGCGCTTCTTTTCCGATCACCGTATGAAATTGACGCACCATCCACGGATATGGATGCGGACCCATGACCGAACCTAAGCAGTAATGAGTGTTTTCAACTGTGGCAACCCAATCGCGCATTGCTTCGTTTACGGCATCTTTTAACGTGCGGCTTCCCGAAACCGCGGGCACAACTTCGGCGCCGAGCAAACGCATACGGAACACATTGAGCGCTTGGCGTT
>CAYOHV010000303.1:0-1205 GCA_964403825.1 uncultured Bifidobacterium sp.
AACCATGGCCGGAATGTCACCATCGCAATCCACTAAAAGCGATCCAAAAGGTGACGATGCCGACCACATTGATGCCAATGCAATGGCGACAACCGAACTGCCGGCTCCGCCTTTTACTGACCACACTGCACTACACACAGATATTCCCCCTGCGCTGCTATGCCGGAACAACGATGACCGACAAAACCGTCTTGAGTTGCAAAACCGTCATCAAGGGAAGTGTGAGCACATTAAAGGTCATGAAAAGACATGACATGGGTCGTCGGTATTGAAATCGAATCCAAATTGCTCTTGATAGCCCTTATGCTCAACTCAGTGGAAGCCGCATTTTTTGATCTCGACAAAACCGTTATTGCGAAAGCCTCCATGGTGGCATTCGGCCGATCATTCCGCCGAGCCGGAATGATTAATCGACGCATCATGGCCAAAGCAGCGTGGAACGGATTGGTTTTCCATTTGCTGGGCGCTGGCGAAGAACGGATGCGAAAGTTCCGCGAGTCAACATTGCGTATAACCAAAGGTTGGGATCAACATGCGGTAAGCGCATTAATTAATGATTCCCTTACTGATGTCATCGACCCGATCGTTTACGACGAAGCACTCGAATTACTGCGACAACATCGCGAGGCTGGCCGATTGGTTTACATCGTGTCGGCCGCACCTTCCGAAATCGTCACACCACTGGCAATGTATTTAGGAGCCGACGGTTCCATCGCCAGCAAAGCGAAGTTGGATGAAGTCGGTAACTACACCGGCGAAGTTGATTTTTATGCTTACGGACCACAGAAGGCCGAAGCCATTTACGAATTAGCGCAACTTGCCGCAATTGATTTGGACAACAGTTATGCCTATTCCGATTCAGCTACCGACGAACCAATGTTGCGCGCGGTCGGAAATCCATTTGCGGTAAATCCCGATCGAGAACTCAGCAAAATCGCCCAACAAGAAAACTGGCCCATACTGACGTTCACTACTCGCGTTCCACTACGCGAAAGAGTTTCTCTACCGCCTCCTGGACGCATTGCCACAAGCGCGGCGGTAGTAACCGGTGTCGGCGCTGGATTAGTCGCCGGTTGGTGGGTGTTGTCGCGGAATGATCCGAAACAACGCGGGTTTAGGCGTCTTGCAGTTTCTTTACCGCAACGGCGGCAAGGGCGACGACGACGATAAGTACGAGGAGCTTCTTCATGGCCGACACCCTAGGA
>CAYOHV010000303.1:1215-1917 GCA_964403825.1 uncultured Bifidobacterium sp.
GGCCAGCGCTTTGCGGTTAATCGCCACAACTTTGCAAGTAAATGGCCCGTCGACAGTGCCATTTGCACTGGCGGTCCATTCGACCGTTTCGCTTGGCTTCGCCACCGGGACTTCAATTTGTGCCGCCGCAAATTCCCTTCCATCCACGGCACCACTGCGCAAGAACGACACATCAATTGTGTAAAGCGCACCTTTATCGGTGGGATTCATAAGCGTTCCACCAGCGCGCACCTGTCCATCAGGCAGAAGTTCGCAAAGACCGAGGCGAATGTCTCGCTGCGGCGGATGAACTGCGTCATTAGACGATGAAGCAATACCCGTTTCAATAAATACGTCTTGCAAAATTTGGGCTTCATTCGGCGAGCTATCGAAGATTGCATCACCCACAACAACGAGCACGCTGAACACTGCGATAAATACCGCCAACATGCCAATCCCAACCACAACCATTCGAATTGCGCCGCGCAAATTTAATTTGGGCACAACTTCGTTTTCGATTTTTGGTGTGTCTTCGTTCATTACAACGAATCAGACAGCAAGCAAATCACGCGCGCCGGTATCGGAAGACGGATGACGAAGCTTCGACATAGCGCGTGCTTCGATTTGTCGAATACGTTCACGAGTGAGATTGAAATGCTCTCCCACTTCTTCCAACGTACGCGGTTCACCACGATCAAGACCGAAACGAAGTTTCAGAATTTC
>CAYOHV010000304.1:0-1916 GCA_964403825.1 uncultured Bifidobacterium sp.
ACGATGGTGTGGCGCGTTTTTATACCGCTTGCGGAGAACATCTTCATCACCGCGGTGTTTCCATGGCCATTTTTGGCGGAGATCCGATTCCGGAAAATTTGATCGAAATAATTTTGAGTGACGAGGATTTGCCTACGTCATTGGCCGCGCAAGCTGACAACGAAGAACATGACAAGTTGTTGCGCCAAGAATCGGAATTGGCGTTCAGTCGCACTGGTCCGGATGTGGGCACGCCAATTCTTACGTTCGCACCAGGGACCGAAACAGAAGCATCACTTTTCGGTCCGGTGATTTCGTCGATTCCACGCGGAAAGCAAGCGGTCGAGTTATGGGCCGCAGTTGAAACAATGGCGCGCACACCAGGCTTTGCTGAATTGAAGCGCACCATTCGCGCGCCTCTTTCATTCGAGTAACGAAACTTTTTATGTTGTTAATCGTTACGGTTCGAGCACAACTTTGATTGCGCCGGCCGAACGATCAGAAGCGACGGCAAATGCTTCGCGCGCCGCGTCAAGCGGGAATCGATGAGTAATAACGGCATCGGGAAGATCTGGTCGTTGCGCCAAGATGCTGGCGGCGGCATCGAAGTCGCGTGAAGGTCCGACGCGTCCGTACATCACTGACGGAATCAAATTGACTTCACGCATGGCGGCGGCCATTCCGGGAAATTCAATTCCGCCATCCCAATAACTTCCGAGCAATAAAACGCGGCCCCCGGGACGACAAAGATTTACCGCTTCGGACAAGGCCGCCGATGTTCCAGCGGCTTCGACAACAACGTCGAATTGTTCGTCGGTGCGCAATGCCACGCCGAGTCTCTCGGCGGCTTGTCGTTGTGCTTCATGACGAGCGGAAAGTTGCACGGGTGCACCGACTTGTTGTGCCACAACGGCGGCCATCTGTCCGATGGTTCCACCGCCGATAACCGCCACAGTTTCATCGGGACGACATTGCACGCGTCGAAAGCCATGCACGGCAACCGCTAATGGCTCAACTAAAGAACCGTTTTTTACGTCGACACCACTGGGCAAAAGTGAAAGTGAACTTGTGGGGCAAAGAACTTTTTCGGCCATACCGCCATCGCGCCCAACTCCGAATGCCATTGCGGGACCACGCACACAAAGTTGGAGATCGCCATCAAGACAACGCGGACATTGACCGCAGGGATCAATTGGTTGAACGGCCACCGGCGTGCCATCACTTAACGTGCCGGCGAACTCATGACCAAATGTGGCGCCAATGCCGTAATTAATTAAATGAAGGTCCGAACCGCAAATTCCCGCCGAGGCGACATTCACGACAACTTCTTCTCGATCTTTATTTTTTATTGGTGATGGCTCCGGAATATCGACAACTTCTGGAACTTTGTTTTCGCAACGTACAGCCCGCATGATTCATCCAATCTTGTTTCAACTATTGCTTTGGTAATTGTTCGAGAAATCGAAAGAGCGCGTCGTCATGTGAGCGATGGCCAACGGCAGAATTTCCAGGAATGGGCCAATGCGATTCGGCGACTTTTGCTTGCACCCATTCGGTAGTGGCGACGCGTTCAGATATTTTCCATTCGCCGTTTACTTTGACGAGGCGATCGATATAGCGAAAACCTACGGTGAGATTTCTTTTTGGATCAGGATCATCGCTGCGATGGAAAGCGATTCCATAGGTTTCGGCGACCGCATTTTCACCAACGACATCGGCAAGATGATTGGCGATGAGGTGCATGGTGGATTCGTATTTCTGCAAAAGACGAAACGCCCAAGCAATGAACTCATCGATGGTTCCGTTAAATGAGCCATGTTGGTCCGTGGCATCAGGAGTAAAGCATGAGCGCACCAGCGCTTCATCGAAGCGATCTATGCCGCGGCAGTAGCGCGCCATCACATCAGCAATGGCTAATCGGTCGAGTAAATAAGCGG
>CAYOHV010000305.1:0-1909 GCA_964403825.1 uncultured Bifidobacterium sp.
TGCGCACCGCATTGGTGTGTTCGTCCTGGATGATCGACAACGGTGTGCCTGTGGCAACGAAATCGGCCAAGGTGGGCGTATCAAGTCCGCTGTCGGTGGCAACGCCTTCAACCACATCGGCTCGGTCGAGGGCGATACCGCGTTGATGACGACCCTCAAACAGGTTCTGATGGAAAAGCACGAATTTGTCGGGCTGTAGTTCGCGAGCAGCAATGGCGTATTGCATCGCCACTAAGCCCGAATCATCTTCGGGATGATCCCAAATATCGGGTTCGCCTGGTTCCACATGAACCTGTCCGAGACAAAAAGGTACGAATTGCACTTGCCAATCGGCTCCGTCAAGCAGTGCGTCGGTGATGTACCGATGGGCGATGCGAGCAAATGGACAGCGATAGTCCCAGGTCACAGCAAAGGAAAGCGGCATGTCATTTTCCTTTCGATCGTTTTGGGTAAAGCGGAAAGACTTTGCGAGCAATCGCTCCTAAACCGAGTCCAATGACAATACCGCCGGCCACATCGGAGGCGTGGTGAATTTTTACGTGCACACGGCTTAAAGCAACTGCTCCACCTAACGCGAATAGGGCGATACGAGTGGGCTTAGAGGCGCGTTGTGAAAGCAGGACTGCGGCCACCATGGCGGTTGATGAATGACCACTAGGAAAACTTGTTGTCAGCGGAATACGCAATCGGTGAGGGCGGGGCGCTTGCACCACGGGGCGTTTTCGTTTGAATTGGTTTTTGACAATGCCATTGATGATGACCGATTCGGCGGCCAGTAAGGCGGTTAAACGCCATGCCGCTCTCGCATCTTTTTCGGAACGTAAGCCGCGTAAGAAAGCGAGCAGCACCCAAATGAGTCCGAAATCGCCTAATTCAGTGAGCGCATAAATGATGCGATCAGCCGGTTCGGTTCCGCGCACGCGATCAAAGGCTTCATCAACTTTTTTATCGAATTGATTGATAGGTGAATCGCCGTATTCCTCAATTGCACTATCTACTTCTTCGACCAGTGATGCATCGATCGGATTTGTGTCGAAAGTGGGATTGTTATCGGAAGGCGGGATGGGCGTCACGAGTGACGATGCTACGACATAAATTTTTTAGCGCCGTAATGCCGGTGGTGGAAGCGGATAATCGCGACCGCTGGCGAGGAATTCATCACGAGCGCGCGCGGGATCGCCGCCATATTCGGGGCACCATTGTTGGTAAGGACACCAATTGCAAAGCCGCGAAGGCTTGGGGCGGAAGTTTTCTTTTTCGCAAGCGGTTTCGATGGCAGACCAAATAGAAGTGAGTTTTCGTTCAACTTGGCGCAGCGATTGTTCGGTGGGAATTGTTTCGACTACCGCGGGTGTGCCGAGATAAAGCAATTGCACTTTTGCCGGACGTTCTTGCCGTGTTTTTTCGCAAAGGTAAGCGTAAATGTTGACGCCGGTTAAACGGTTTTGGTGTGCGCTGATCGATGGGGCGCGTCCAGTTTTGTAATCGGTGATGACGATGCCTTCAGAGGAAACTTCTAAGCGATCGATTACACCGCGCACGTGCATCGTTGAATTTTTTTGTTCGATGAAATGCTCGACAAATAATTCGAGGCCGACCGGTTGAATTTCAGAAGGATTTTCAAGTTGGAAGTATTTCTCGATTAATACTTTGGCATCGGAGCACAATTTTTGTTGCTGGTCTGCGGTTAATTCGAGCGCTTGCCATTCGGCGGTGGGTTCAAGATCGGCAGTGGCAGCGACCAAGCACTCGAGCGCATTTTCGAAGGTGCGTTGTGATGGCTCGAAAGCAAAGAGAAGTTCGAGCGCGCGATGAACGAGAGTGCCTTTTACAGTTGCTTCTGATGGCGGCTTAGGAATTTTGTCGATAGCCACGAAACGGAACGCCAAAGCACAATCGGTGAACGTTG
>CAYOHV010000306.1:0-1901 GCA_964403825.1 uncultured Bifidobacterium sp.
CCGGAACCAATGATGATGACGTCACGAACGTCTGACATGTTGCTCTCCAATTGTTTTCGCCATGAATTACTGGCTATGGCGTTTGGAAAAAATCCAAAAACCAAGAACACAAAATACGGTGCCCAAAATTAAATACGGCAGCCAAACACTGAACGGAAGCACTTCATCAAGAAAATGAATGCCTCCGACAACGACAATGACGGCGATCAAAATCACCATGGTGGCGATGAAAACACCGAAGACGATGGCCCTCGCCAGTTTTAGAAGTGGTGTCGTTGTGCGATCGCGAACTTTGTCGACCGTTTCGACGATGGCATCGGCGGCTTGGGCTGGCCAATCACCTTGGGTGAGACGAAATGCTCCACCGGCTTTCGCCGCGGCACCGTTTGACTTCGGTTGTTCGCCAGTGGAATTCGAATCCATAAAACGAGCCTACCGGAGCGGTTCGCCAATGAAAGTGAGATCAGTAATTGATGCTCGCGCCGGTGTGCGAGTTCCTAAATCGGTGAACCAAATTAAGACGTGATCGCCCGTTTCACCGTTGAGTGAAAGGGTGGATGTTCCGTTGAGACCGGCACCGCGAAATGCCGGTTGGCCCCATTGTTCAACTGTGGGAGCCATTCCATTGCCCACGAAAACTTCAGCCGCCCAGTTCTGCATAGTGGTTGCGATTTCGACCGACGTTAAACGTGTGGGTTCGGCCAGGGTGACAACGAGACCAACGCCTTTTCGGTTTCCGGCAAATAAACGACTGGGGTATGTCTCGGAGTACCAAACCGTGAGTTGATCCGAATCAATGGCGAACGGAGCTTGACCGTTGTTTTCTCCTTGATTTGTGCGATCAGCGGGATCAAAACCAATCGCCGATGAAAGCGCCACAACTTGAGGAGTCGATACTTCTTCAACAGCACTGGTTTCGGAAAAGAAATCGCGACCGGCAGTGCCCACCAATGTGGCGATCACAACCAAGATGGCCACGATGATGAGCGTGATCACAATGGCGGGACGCGATCGCGAACTCTTAACAACAACTTGAGGCTCTTCTTTCGTGGCCGATGGCAATGCCATTGTGGGATCGGCTTCGATTTCAAAACGGGTTGCACCGAGCGCGGCGCGCATATCAGCAATGGTGGGGAATCGTTGTGATGGTTCGCGCCGTAAGGCGCGCAAAATTGTTTGCTCTAAGTCGGCCGGAACTCCGGCGACGATCTGTGCTGGTCGCGGAGCATCGCGATGCAAGCGCGCTAACGCAACAGCCGCAGGACTTTCAGCGCGAAATGGTGGTTCGCCACAAAGCGCTTCAAACAACACAGCACCAAGGGCATAAATATCGGTGCGTCCATCAACCGGTCCACCTTCTACTTGTTCGGGCGCGAGATATTTCATCGTTCCTACAAGTTGCGCGGTGCGGGTGATGTCGGGTTCATCTAACACTTTGGCGATACCAAAATCAGTTACTAAAACGCGACCATCATCGGATAACAAAATATTTGCAGGCTTAATATCGCGATGAATAACACCGGCGCGGTGAGCAACCATTAACGCGGTACAAACTTCCGAACCAATATGAACCACTTCAATCGGATCAAGTCGACCGCGTTCATCTAAGAAGTTTCGTAACGTTCGACCTTTAACTAATTCCATGACGATGGCATCACGTCCGCCAACTTCAATGGAGTCATAAATCGAAACAATTGAAGGATGAATTAGTCGTGCGGCAGCAATCGCTTCATTTTGAAAACGGGCGCGTATTTGCGGATCAGCGGCGAACTGTTCGAGCAGTATTTTTATGGCTACTTGGCGATCCAAAAGCTCATCTTGGGCTTGCCAAACTTCAGCCATTCCACCGATTGCCAGCAACTGCGTGAGTCGGTAACGCCCGGCAAGCAATTGCCCCGTTT
>CAYOHV010000307.1:0-1901 GCA_964403825.1 uncultured Bifidobacterium sp.
GATCTTGAAGAGGCTGAAGTTTTGGCCGACCGTGCAGGCGTTACGGTTACGAGGTATCCACCGGCCATGATTTCCGCTCTGGAAACATGCATGGTGGTCGGAACCTCTCTCGGCGGGAGTGGCTACGACCCCTCGTTGCTGTGGATGTTCCAGCCCAATGGCGGCTCGAATCTTCACTACCGCATCGAGGCCCTTCGACTCTTGTAATTGGGCAACAACGTGACTCCAACTTCAAATCCACGACGACCAATGCGCCGTCGCTTTTTGTTCGTCGTTCTTTCTGTCGTTCTCGGAATGTCGTTACTCGCAGCAGCCTGCGGTTCGTCATCAAAATCTGAGCCACCGGAAGAAACCACCACTACAACCACAGCGCCACCGTTGCCCACGTGGCCGCTTACGGGATTGCCGGATGCGAAAGCTCCAACTGATGGCAACCATCCCGCTATCTCAGTGAAGATGGACAACAGTTCGGATGCTCGTCCGCAAGTTGGTATCAACGAAGCCGACATTGTTTACGAATTGTTAGTTGAAGGCATTACGCGTTTCGTTTTGGTCTTCCATTCCAAGTTGCCAAGCGATATTGGTCCGGTGCGCTCGGCGCGTTCATCCGATCCCAACATCGTTGGCCAATTCTCACGTCCACTCTTTGCCTGGTCGGGTGGCAACAACGGTGTGGTTGGAGAAATTGCTGCGGCTGATCGCGCTGGTTTGTTAACCAACGCTGGTGTTGATGTCGCAACGGCTGCGTATTACCGCGAAAGTTCGCGTTATGCGCCCCATAACTTGTTCTTGCGATTAACGGAGTTGTTGCAAATTAAGGCGCCCGCTGGTCAAGGCGCACCCACACCGGTCTTTTCTTATGTGAAGGAATCAACCAGCACGACAACAACATCAACCACGTCTTCAACAACAACTTCAACGATTGCGGGAGCGGTTGCTCCTTCAACAACTGTTGCGCCGCAATCATTTATTTTGCCGGCACCGGCAATGACAATCGATTTCCAAGGCGCCAAAGTTGATTACGCCTGGGATGCAACACGCGGTGGTTGGCGTCGCTTCCAAGTTGATGGCAAGCATCCACGCCCCGAAAGCGCAACCGTCGATGCAGCCGGAGTGCAAGTTGCTCCCGCCAATGTCATCGTGATGTTTGTTGATTACGGCGCCAGTCCTTCCGATAACCGTTCGCCTATGGCCATCACTGTTGGTAACGGTCCGGTATGGGTGTTCTCGGGTGGCAAAGTCACCGTTGGTACATGGTCACGAGCCAAGGCCACGGATGCACCCACTTTGGTCGACAACATCGGAAAGCCAATTCTGCTGACGCCTGGTCGCACGTGGGTTGAACTCCCTCGGAAAGGCCAAGATGTTGCCCTTCTTGACCAAGCACAGGCCGACGGATTGCTGGCATTCAAAAAGGGCTAAGTATTCGACTTCGGCTTTACGGGCCAGTCCCCGTAGACTTAGGCCATGGCAACTGACCGAAATACCGGAACCGATCTTGTAAAACGCGGCCTCGCTGACATGCTTAAAGGCGGGGTGATCATGGATGTGGTCGACCCAGCCCAAGCGCGTATTGCTGAAGATGCCGGTGCGGTCGCCGTGATGGCGCTCGAGCGTGTGCCTTCCGATATCCGTCGTGATGGCGGGGTGGCGCGTATGAGTGATCCCGAAATGATCGAAGGCATTCAAGCTGCCGTGAAAATTCCGGTGATGGCCAAGGTGCGAATCGGTCATATTGCCGAAGCGCAAATTTTGCAATCACTGCAAGTTGATTACATCGATGAATCAGAAGTGCTTACACCGGCCGATGAAGCACACCATATTGATAAGCACCTTTTCAATATTCCTTTTGTTTGTGGTGCCACCAATTTGGGTGAAGCACTTCGTCGTATTGCCGAAGG
>CAYOHV010000308.1:0-1892 GCA_964403825.1 uncultured Bifidobacterium sp.
TTGGAAGTCCTGTTCGGTGCCGAATTGAAATAACCCGCGGCAATCAGCACGACCAGCCACAGAATTCCTACAAGCCGATGATGTCGAGCGGTGGTCCGACCGATCCGATATAACGCACTTCCACCCGATTTGCCCATACCGAGAAACTAGTTGTCCAAACCTTGCTTGGAGAGAAACTAAGATGGTGAGCGGAGAGGGGCCTTTAGCAATCACGTTTTGTGGTTGTGGGCGGATCATGGGGGTACGGGCAATGAATCACAAAACTCAGCGACATTTGAAGCGCAAGTTTGCGGTTGCGGCGGTAGCGATTTTTGCTCTGACCGTCTTTTTAGGATCCTGCTCGTCATCGGACAATAAGTCTTCATCAACGACATCATCGGTGGTTGGAAACGTGTTACCTCCCGTTGTTCTTTCTCCGACCAATACGTCGGCCACCGTCAAAGTTGGCACGGTCGTGACATTCAATATGGGTGAGCCCCAAGGTGGCGGAAAGTTTGTGGCGGTAAGCGAAACACCTTCCGTATTCAAAGTAACTAGCGAAGGTCGCGTTGAAGGTGGCGTTACTTACAACGCTGGTGGCGAAGCAGTTGCGAAAGGTAAGACAACTGTTTCGGTAAGTTTCCGTGGCTCAATGAATGGCATGGGAACACCAACCAACTTCACCATCACGGTTGAGTAACAAACACAGCTGAGTAACAAACACGGCTGAATGACAAATAAAAATTTGGTGGAGCTGATGGGAATCGAACCCACGACCCCCTGCTTGCAAAGCAGGTGCTCTAGCCATCTGAGCTACAGCCCCAAGGCCACATCGAAATGAGGCGGGACCGACATCCTAGAGGGCGGCGACACCCCCACTGAAACGCAGTGGAATCGGTTTACGCCGCTGCCAGGATGTCGACCACGAAGATCAACGTATCGGTTCCGCTGATGCCGGCATTCGTGTTGCCGCCCGAGCCGTAGCCCTTATCGGGGGGAATGACGAGGAGCACACGTGAACCCACGGTTTGCCCGACAAGTCCTTCGTCGAAGCCAGAAATGAGTTTGCCGGAGCCGACTTCAAAATCGACGGGACCGGAGCCGCCCCATGATTGATCGAAGATCTTGCCTGAGGCCCAAATCATTCCGCTGTACTGCACGACCACGGTTTGGCCGGCCTGCACTACCGGGCCATCACCTTTAATCAACACCTGCGCCACTAATGCGGGCGGCGGTGTGTTGGTGGGTTTGGTGATGGTGGGAATGCCGTTGACGTCAGTAACAACCGGTAACGATGCCGGAGGTGTCACCGGAGTGCCCGATGCCTTTTCCGGAATATCAGTGGCGCTCAAAATATCGAAGACAACAACGACCCAAGTGGCCGATGCCGATTGCGTGCCATCGATAAACATGACAACACGCGAACCAACTGTGCGGCCAACTAACCCTTTCACGACTGTTTCGTTAAAGAACGAAGGTGAAAGCACAAACGAAAGTGGCGCGCTTTCAAAGTTGTTATCGATTTTCTCACCGTTGTCAGCGCGGTAAGCAATTTCGCGCACGGTTACGAGTTGGCCATCTTTCACAACGGGACCGCTGCCTTCGATGACAACTGCACTTTCCTCTTTTGTCGGCTTAAGCGGAGTTTTGAACGTAACTTCCGGCGTTTTGCCGAATTCTCCGCTTACTTTCACATTGGAAATGCTGTTACCAGAACTTGATGAACAAGCGGTAAGGGTTGCCAGTAAGAGAAGTGAACAAAAAAGTGAAAGAGCAAGTTTTGCTTGCCGATTTATGCGGGAGGTCATTCCTTCACGCTAATTCATTTGCGGTTGCATGTTTCCACCGGGACCGCTTGGCATTTCACCATTTGGCATTTGGCGGTTTGGCATTTGCCGAGATCCATCGCGATC
>CAYOHV010000309.1:0-1892 GCA_964403825.1 uncultured Bifidobacterium sp.
TCTCGGGCGTGTCGCACGGCTGCTTCACAAATACGAGAAAGATCCCACGTCATCAACCCTGACTTTTCCGATTGCGGATAGACCGGAACAATGCGGGCCGTTTTATTGCCCACCAAATCCACAATCGGATTGGTCATGGTGCGTCGGCCATTAAACACTTCCAGTTTTCCGAAAAGCACAACATCATTTCCGGTTGCCAATTGTCGTTCCCGAAATGGTTGATTGAAAAACGTAACGGCAAGTCGACCCGAACCATCAGTCACCGTGGCATTCACCATGACGCGACCATTACGAGTGCGGCGCGACGAAACTTTTTCCACTTCAACCAAAATCGTTGCTTCCTCGCCGACGTGTAACTCGGCAATCGACGCTTGATTTGTGCGGTCGATATAACGCCGCGGGTAATACGTCAGAACATCGAGAATGTTGTCGACGCCCAGTTTTTTGAGCGCCGCTTTTTTCTTCTCACCAACTCCGCGCAATTCTTCGACGTTGATGTTTTGAAAATACGAAGGGGGCTTGGCCATTTCGCCGACTATTTATTCGATACCGAATAAATAGGGATAGAGCGGTTGACCGCCGTGATGAATTTCCACCGAACAATTGGGTCGGTGGTCATGCACCCAAACTTCGAAATGGCGCGTGGCCGCCGCCGTGGCGCCTTCACCTTCGATGATCGTGACAATTTCGTGATCATCGGTAATTAATTCCCGCAAAAGTTCTTCGCCGGCAAGCGCAATATCGGGCGCCACCGCCAAGATTCCGTCACGACTAATACCGAGCCAATCGCCTTCTGAGATCGGTCCCCGCTCGCTGCTCGATTCGCGCACGGCGCGGGTAATTTCGCCGGCCACAACATTGCTGAAGGCTTCGGTCATTCCACCGGCGTTGTCATCAACGGCCGCTTCGGGGTCGTAGGCCAAAAGCGAAGCGAAACCTTCGGCTACTCCACGGGTGGGAACCACGCGCACTGTTTTTTGCGTCATGGCATCAACCTGCTCAGCCACCGGAATGATGTTTTTGTTGTTCGGCAACAAAATCACTTCATTCGCCGGCGCCGCTTCTACCGCTTCTAAAAGTTGTGCGGTTGACGGGTTCATTGTTTGTCCGCCCGTCACCACCACCTGCACACCGAGCGAATGGAAAATGCGACGAATGCCATCACCAACCGAAACGGCCACCACCGCGCAAGAAACAGGATCCTGCGTTGTTGTTGGCTCCGGAATAATTGGCGTTGCTTCGCGCACCCAACGTTCTTCTTCTACTTCTTCTAATAGGTCAGTCACGCGAATTGAACGCGGACGACCAACATCCATACCGGCTTCGATAGCAGCACCAATGTCATCGGTATGAATATGACAATTCCAAATTCCGTCGCCGCCAACAACAACAATCGAATCGCCGAGAGTGGCCCAAATATCTTTGAAGCCAGGCACTGATTCGTCAGGGGCTTCTAAGAAGTACATAACTTCATAACGCAGTCCCGCTAAAGAACCATCATGCGCGCCTTCACCATGAGCCGATTCAAAGGCAGCTAAAAATTCCGCCGACGCGCCGCCAACATCATCGGCTTGCGGTAACGGTCGTCCTGTCACGATGTTGAGAGCGACATCAAATAACAACATCAATCCGGTACCACCGGAGTCAACAACTCCCGCGTCGCGTAGTACGGGTAAAAGTTCAGGTGTGCGCGCTAACGCTTCATAACCACCGGCTTGTGCTGCTTCTAAAACACCGGCCAAATTTTCACCCGCATCAGCTGCAGTGCGCGCACTTTCTGATGCCACACGAATAACCGTAAGGATCGTTCCTTCAACCGGTTTCATAACCGCGCCATAGGCCGCCGTCGTGGCTTCTTCTAACGCGTTGGCCAAAACATTTCCGTCAACTTC
>CAYOHV010000310.1:0-1887 GCA_964403825.1 uncultured Bifidobacterium sp.
GCATTGTGGCGACGGCGCCGAAATCGGAAAGAACATAGAGGGCTACGAGTAACGATCCCGCAGTAAGCGACGGACGTATTTGTCGCAAAGTCAACGTGAATGCCAAGTTGACTGGAGTGCGTCCAAGTGAGCGTCCAACTTCTTCGTGGCGACTGTCGAGGCGTCGCATGGCGGCGGCAACAGGCAACATCACAAAGGGAAACGAAATGCTGGTGAGCACCAGCGTTGCGCCCCAAAAACCGGCCAAATTGGGTCTTTCGGCAACCCACGCATAGGCCGCAACATACGAAGGCATCGTAAGCGGGAGAGCGAGGGCAACGAACAAGATGCGGCGGAATGGAAGATTCGTGCGCACACAAAGAAACGCGGCTGTCGTTCCGATTACTGCACAAAGTGATGTCACCACAACGCATAACAACAACGAGCGACCCACCAGCGCCAATGTTGCATCGTCAAAAATCTCTGTTGCGACATTGCTCAGGCCGTCAGATGTCGCTTGGATGACCAAATACAGAAGCGGAACGATGCTGAGCAGCGCGCCAAGGACTGCTACCAGTGCAAGAACTGGAGGGACAGATCCGGTAGCGGCGCGCAATCGGCTCACTTGGTAAGCAGACCGACTTTTTGCAACAACGCTTGGGTTTCCGCCAGCGATGAAAGATCAGAAAGATCCACGTTTGGCCCCACCAACGTTGTGAGGTTAGGAAGATCAGGATTGCCGAGTGCAATACCGCTGACTAATGGGAATTCAAAAGTTTTGGTGGCGAAATAGTTTTGTGCAGTAGGCGACAAAAGAAATTCAACAAACTGTTGAGCCTTTTCCGTCTTTTTCGTGGAGTCGAGGATTCCGACACCGGCCACATTTACTAACCCGCCAACGTCACCACTTTTTGCGTACGAATTAGCAATTGCCACATTGGCCGCACCCTTTGAATTTTTTCGTTCGTACACGTAGTAGTGATTGACCAGACCAATTTCAACTTGTCCATTGGCAATGCCGTCGAGAACAGCGCTGTTCTTTTCAAATGGTTTGGGATCGTTAGCGGCAAATTGGCGTAACCATTGCTCAGCACCTTGTTCGCCTCGCTCAACACGCAACGCCGTGACAAATGATTGCCATGAAGCGTTTGTTGGTGCGAAACCAATCTTGCCTTTCCATTTCGGATCAAGAAGTTCGTCAATTGTGGTGGGCGGATTTGTCACCTTGTTGGTGTCATACGCAATGACGCGCACCCGTCCAGAAACTCCCACCCATTCGCCATTAGCGGCGCGGAATCGTTCGGGTACTAGCGAAAGAATGTTGTCGGGCAAAACCTCAAAGCGATTCTTTTGTGAGAGCGCACCCAGCGCACCCGCATCTTGTGAGAAGAACACATCGGCCGGTGAAGCAGAACCCTCAGTGAGTAATTGCGCTGCGAGTTCGCCACTGTCGCCGTAGCGAACTTCAACTTCAATGCCCGTTTCCTGGGTGAACGTCTTCAGTAAGTCGCCAATTAATGCTTCGCTACGACCGGAATAAATAACGAGTGGACCGGATGCTGAGGATCCACCTCCGCTGCATGCCGCTACGAGAGTTACCGCCATGACGACGGCGGTGAAAGTGGCGGCAACTTTCAGAAATTTCTTGGCCCGAAACATGTTCACTCCGCTGTTTAAAGATGTGTGGTGAAAGGAGATCTCGTGGTGTTAGGTAAGCCTAACAAGCGTTAGGTTTACCTAACAACCTCATGTTCGGGCAAATCGGCTTGGAGTGGTCAAGAGGCGCAAGGCCAAATGCTCAGGCCAATCGAGCGATTTCGTCGAGATCGAATTTGGCGTCATCGAGGTGATGTTCACATTCATGAAGGGCCTGAGCGGCAACCCAATCCAATGTGCGCGTGGTTGCCA
>CAYOHV010000311.1:0-1870 GCA_964403825.1 uncultured Bifidobacterium sp.
AGAGCGACCGCCTGAAAAGCGGTAGGTCACCGGATCGACGCCGGTCCCGACCACAAGAAAAGAAGGCCCGGAGTTCCGGGCCTTCTGCGCGTCGTGCATTAATTGTGATGCAGCGTTTTGTCGTTTCGCTTTTGCCGTTATTTAACGAGCAAAGGCGTCACGTAACGCTTTGGCAACTTGATCTTGAGCAACCGCGGCCATGTCAATACCAGCATCCATCGAAAAGAATCCATGGAACATGCCGGCGTATTCGGTGTGTTCAACATCAACGCCACTGGCAGCCAACTTTTGCGCGTACTCGTTTCCTTGGTCGCGCAACGGATCGTATTCAGCCGTAATAACGACCGCCGGTGCAACGCCCGTTAAATCAGAAAAATGCGGTGAAAAACGCGCATCGGAAAAATCACTTTCATCATTGGCGTAATGGTTATGGAACCAATCCATACCCTTGCGCGTAAGCATGAAGCCTTCGGCGTTTTCCGTCATTGATGGACGATCACAAGTGGCATCGGTGACGGGATACACCAACACTTGCTTAATGATTTCGACGTGTCCGGTATCGCGAGCGATATTGGAGACAACCGCGGCCAAATTTCCACCCGCGCTATCGCCGGCAACCGCCAAACGCGAAACATCGACGTTTAATTCATCGGCATTGGCAGCCACCCATTTCGTTGCCGCCCAGGCATCATCGACCGCGGCAGGAAATTTATGTTCCGGTGCTAAGCGGTAATCAATTGCCACCACAACGCATTGCGCTTTCGAACAAATTGTGCGACAGAAATGATCATGCGATTCCAAATCACCGACAACCCAGCCGCCACCGTGAAAGAAAACAACAACCGGCAACGTTCCTTCGGCGGGTCGATAAATCCGAATCGGAAGATCGCTTTCTGGTCCCGGGATTGTGCGATCGGTGATTGACATCAACTCAATCGGGCTGGGCACAGCCGACATGCTCATGTTTTCGCGCATGGTCACATGGTCGGTGGCTCCAAATTCGAAACCAATTTCATCAAGAAAATCCAGAACAACTTGTGCCTGCGGATCAACTGGCATGACTTCCCCCTCCAAATATCCAGCCCGTTTAGCGCTGGTCTGGCTCAACTTTTACACAAAAATCTTTCCGTCGTCAGGGCGAAAGTTGATTCAGAGTAATGACGCAATGTACGCCGGAAGATCGGCATGATCGGTAAGAACATGATCGGCTTCAGGTCCGTTTTCGGCGGGATCATCGTTGGCGCCGCAATAGCGAATCGAATGCATTCCCATACCGATGGCGCCAGCAATATCGGTGCGACGCAGATCACCAATATGAACGGCGTTGCTGGGGGCAATTCCTCCCAATCCGCTTAATGCATGTTCAAAAATCTGCGGATCCGGCTTGTACACACCAACTTCATCGGAAAACGACCAATGATCAAAAACCGATAAGACGCCATGACGATCAAGAACTTTGCGCAAAACCGGCGACGGCGTAAGCCCCACATCACAAATGATTCCGATGCGTAAATCCATTGCTTTGATAGCGCGTAACGAATCAGCCACGTTGTATGTGAGTTCTAACTCGACATCACGACCCGCCGAAACGTACGCGTCGATCACATCACGCCGCACTTCTGCACTCGGCGAATGACCAAGCAAATCAAGAACTAATTCGGCGGCATGATGACCAGTGAATTGTTCACCCGTTGCCCATGCACCGGAGTAGCGCGACCAAGCCTCATCGAATGCTTGCTCAATGTCGTTGTGTTCGGCGGTGAGGTTGTTGGCGGCTAAAACTTCTGCCACCGCCACGCGACGCGCAAGACGCAATGCCGCGTTATCGGTGCGAACCAGTGTTTCCCAAAAATCGAAAGTGACAGCCTGC
>CAYOHV010000312.1:0-1870 GCA_964403825.1 uncultured Bifidobacterium sp.
CCGTTTCGAAACTGAGGCGAGTACGCGTCGAATCTTCGAAAAACAATGAGACCACTGTTTTGCCGCGTAACGCAGGCACTTTCGGAATTTGTCGTTCACTTACTTCAACAAAGGAATCGGTAAGGGTGAGAACTTCATTAATTCCGCCGGCGATATCCGGCCCTAAATCGCTGATGGAAAGAAGGTTGCGCAAATTTCCGTGGCGACTCATTTCACCATCTCCCCCAGATCGACTCCCTCGTCATGCACATCAACCACTTCGTCACGCCGAGTGGGCAAGTTCTTGCCAACAAAATCCGGACGGATCGGCAATTCGCGATGGCCGCGGTCAACCATGACGGCTAGTTGTACGGCGCGGGGTCGACCGTAATCATTCAAAGCATCAAGAGCGGCGCGAATGGTGCGGCCAGTGAAAAGCACATCATCAACTAACACCACCGTGGCACCGTCGAGTTCAAAGTCGATTTCGGTTACCGCTTGCGGAAGTACCGGCCGTAATCCGATGTCGTCGCGATAGAAAGCAACATCAAGACAACCCCAGGGAACTTCGGTGCCATCAATTTGAGCCAGTTGCGCATGCAACTTTTGCGAAAGCGGCACGCCACCGGTTTGTAACCCGATCACCACCACATCCGATAAACCTTGATTGCGCTCGATGGTTTCATGCGCCATGCGTTTCGTCGCTCTGCACATGTCATCGGCGCTCATTACCCGTGACCGGGCAACAAAAACGCCCCCATATGGGGGCGTGCGACGTCGCTCACGTTCGGCCATGAGATTTCCTTCCTTCCGTTCGGGCCTCACGGGACCCGCTTCACGGTCAGATGTTTACTCTACAACGAATCAGCGCAGTTCGCTAGCGATAGCGGAAAGAACTCCATTTACATACCGAGAACTGTCATCGGTGCTGTAGGACTTAGCGAATTCAACTGCTTCGGAAATAACAACGGCGGTGGGAATATCGGCGCGATGAGCAAGTTCAAAGGTGGCCAAACGCAAAATGGCACGATCTAACGACGGCATTCGCTCAACATCCCAATTACGGGCATGTTCAGCAATCAAGGCGTCTAACTGCGATTTATTGGTTTGGACGCCGAAAGCCAATTCAGTAGCGAACGCGTCAGGTTCGACCGGCAATTCCGCCAGTATCTCTTCCACCGGTTGACCTTTCATTTCTGCTTCATACAGAAGATGAAAAGCCCGCTCGCGGGCATCGTGACGTGTGAACTCGCTCACGCTCGCGTGATGTATTCGCCGGTACGGGTATCAACTTTGACGCGATCGCCAGGTTCAACAAACAAAGGAACTTGA
This sequence comes from uncultured Bifidobacterium sp., assembly GCA_964403825.1. GTDB lineage: Bacteria > Actinomycetota > Acidimicrobiia > Acidimicrobiales > Acidimicrobilacustridaceae > Acidimicrobilacustris. The sequence continues at coordinate 1,312 of CAYOHV010000312.1, forward strand.
ATAACTAAGCCAGTTTCGAGTGTTGCTGGTTTACGCGCCCCCGAAACCCGATCGCCTTGGATTCCTGGTTCCGTCTCCGCAATGGCCAATTCAACGGCGGCCGGAAGTTCGATACCAACAATTTCGTCGCCATACATTTTCAAGATGGCGTCAGCACTTTCCACCAAATAACTAGCGGCTTCACCTAATGATGACGGGCCCACATTGAGTTGGTCATAAGTGGTGTTGTCCATGAAGACATAGTCATCACCAGAGCGATAGAGAAATTGCATCTCACGCTTATCGATCATTGCCCGTTCAACTTTTTCACCGGCACGAAATGTTCGTTCCACCACGGCGCCAGTGCGCACATTTTTAATTGTGGTTCGCACAAAGGCACCGCCTTTGCCCGGTTTCACATGTTGAAATTCCACCACCTCGAACAAATCACCGTCGAGATCGAGCGACATTCCGTTCTTGAGATCGTTGGTCGTGATAGTTGGCATTTGGCCTTCTTTTCCGAGGGGCGGGATAACGCTAGCAATTCGCTAGGGCTGAAACGATTTCGGGCTTTTGCTCA
>CAYOHV010000313.1:0-1868 GCA_964403825.1 uncultured Bifidobacterium sp.
CTCCGTAAGCGGCTCTTTAGTAATCACCACGGCCGCGGCGTGAATGCCGTCTTGTCGGCGCAGGCCCTCAAGACCTTTGGCGACATCAATGACATGTTTGGCATCGGGATCAGAGTTGTACATCTCGCGCAAATCCGACGCCATCTTGAAGCCATCAACAAATTTCGGATGCTCTTCAAGACATGCATACAGCGGTGTGTCGCGGCCCATCACCAACGGAGGCATCGCTTTGGCCACTTTGTCGCCAACGGCATAGGGGTAACCAAGCACACGGGCCGCATCACGAACCGCAGCGCGCGCCTTAATGGTTGAGAACGTCACGATTTGAGCAACGTGATCACGACCGTATTTTTCGGCGGCATAGCGAATCATTTCGTCTCGGTAGCGAGAGTCGAAATCCATATCGATATCGGGCATTGAAATACGCGATGGATTCAAAAACCGTTCAAAAAGCAAGTCATATTTGATTGGATCTAAATCGGTGATCCAAAGGGTGTACGCCACAGCACAGCCGGCCGCCGAACCACGACCCGGCCCGACACGAATGTCGTTATCGCGAGCGTGTTTGATCAAATCCCACACAATTAAGAAATACGAGCTGAATCCCATATCGGAGATGACCTGCAACTCGTACATCAACCGATCAACAATGTGATCGGGAACTTTGTCGCCCCAACGTTTCTTAGCGCCCTCCATCGTGAGGTGACGCAAATAATCGGTATCGGTTTCAAAACCTATAGGAAGCGGGAAGTTCGGCAACTGCGGGTTACCGAATTCAATTTCCACGTTGCAACGTTCAGCGATCCACAACGTGTTATCGCAGGCTTCGGGAATTTCATTGAACAGCCAACGCATTTCCGCTGCCGTCTTTAAGTAATGCTGATCGCCGTGAAATTTAAAACGATCAGGGTCACTCATAGGCGAGCCGGTCTGCACACACAACAACGCGTCATGAGATACCGCATCATGCTGATGCACATAATGACTGTCATTAGTGGCCACTAACGGTGCAGAAATCTTGCGTGCAATTTCTAAAAGTTGCGGATTTGTCTTCCCTTGTTCGGGAATGCCGTGATCTTGAATCTCGATGAAGAAATTGTCACGCCCAAAAATGTCTTGCAGACGAGCGGCTTTCTCTAGAGCACCTTTTTCATCGCCCTGCAAAAGTGATTGCAAAACTTGGCCACCTAAACATCCGCTGGTCACGATAAGACCACTCGAATGTTGCGCTAAAAGATCCCAATCAACTTTGGGCTTCATGTAATAGCCCTCAAGGAAGGCCCGCGAAGAAAGTTGAATGAGGTTTTTATATCCCGTGGCATCTTCCGCTAACGCCGTGAGGTGGTAGTACGCCTTGCGACCACCTTCCGCTTCACCACCGGAATCATCAATTCGTCCGCGACGAGTCGGACGTTCGGTACGCGATTCATACGCTTGGTACAACTCCGAACCAATAATTGGTTTTACGCCTTCAGCGCGCGCCGCTTTATAGAAATCCAAAACCCCGTACATATTTCCGTGGTCGGTAATTCCGACCGCGGGTTGACCATCAGCCGCGGCCGCCTTCACTACGTCCGCGACTCGAGCCGCTCCATCGAGCATCGAAAATTCGGTATGCAAATGCAGATGGGTAAATGACTCTGGCACCCGCTACTCCTCAGGTCGTCTATTGAAAATAGTGGTATCTGCCCCTCTTTGGTGAGATCCCGTATCCAGCACAAGGGCAGCAATAGCCTTGGGGTGCTCATCGACAAACGGGAGGTCGTAATGACAGCCGATGATCGTTCCACCATGGACCTTCTCCGAGGGTCCCGTATCACCGCTTATGCGATCGGATTTGTAAGTCTGGCCGCCGGCATCGCACTTTT
>CAYOHV010000314.1:0-678 GCA_964403825.1 uncultured Bifidobacterium sp.
GTGTTTCATCGCCATCACCGGCATCAGGATCAGCAATGACGGCATGAACAATCACATCGTTGCCGTTTTCGTCAACGCCAGCACCATCGCAGCCCAAAATCATTGGTAATTGTTCTTGTTTCAATCCCACGCCGCGCAGTGACCAGATGTCGTGATGATTCAACGCACACGCTTTGAGATTCACCAGCACCCAACCAGCAGGCACATCCGGCTCCGGCACATCGCCGATTCCCAGACCGTCTAAAGGTGAATCAGGATGAAACGATTGAACAAAGGCTCCGAGCATGAACGAACACTAGAGCAATCCTTATGCAGGTAACGGCGGTACTAACGAGTCAGTTTCGTAACCAGTTCAATGTGATGGCTATGGGGAAAGAGATCAACCACTACTGATTCGCTCGGTGTGAAACCTTCTGCTTGCAACAGTGCGATATCTCTACCGGCCGAGGCGGGATCGCAACTGACCAACACAAAAACCGATGCTCCGGTTGAACTTAAGTTTTTGACGGCCCCGCGTCCTAATCCCGCCCGCGATGGATCGGCGATCACAACATCACAACGCGAGGTACGTAATCGTTCAATTGATGAGCCGATGACTTTGATCGGTAAATCGTTGAGGTTTTGTTTGGCATCAGCCACCGAAGATCAAGAACGCTCAGCGGCGGTGGCCGTCCAACC
>CAYOHV010000314.1:688-1867 GCA_964403825.1 uncultured Bifidobacterium sp.
GCAATAGGCGTCTAGCAACTGACCAGTGGATCGACTGAAAGCATCAGCACACATCTGACCAACAACTTCGATTAACGCCGCCGCACCATCGCTACGCGTTTGGAAGAACGAATCGGCCGAAATCCTAAACGTACGGCCCGCCACCGTTTCGTTGTACCAAGCGCGTTTTTTGGCCTTCAATTCATTTTCGCCCACGACAACAGTGCCAAATTCCGACTGCAATTCATTAAGTAAAAGCCCTTCCGTAGAAGGCGAAACTTTGACTAAAGATTCTCCAGAATTTGCGCCGACGCGAATCGTTATCTCCGAAGCGTTTCCCCAATGAATTTTATTGGCAATGTCATTCAACTTTGGATGCGCAATTTCGCAGTGCGAAATTTCCACTAAGTCATGCGTGGCCGCCCGACGCAAACTGGCTGCACCGTTTTGCACGCCAAATCGCATCGACGTACGAAACGCCCATGGATCGAGAACTGGACCAGTCGAAATTACGGGCTCCGCCCAGCGACCAAGACGACGTAACGAGTCACGCACAACTTCAACTTTGGCGAGCAGTTGCGCGTCATAGTTGATCGTGGCCCAATCGCAGCCGCCGCATCCTTGACGCGCGTGTTCACATTGGGGCGTGATTCGGTCGGGCGACGATTCGAGAATTTCCATCACCGGTCCGCGCTGCGTTTTCTTTTTCGCAATCAGCGATACCGAAACCAATTCGCCAGGCCATGCTCCATCGGCGAACACCACTTCCCCATCATCGGTGCGACAAAGGCAGGTTCCATCGGCCACGACTCGTTCTGCTCGAACAATTGCTGAGTGAAAATTTTCGGACAGAAACTCATCGGACACTTGACCAGCGTAGGCGGGTATCGTCGTAGTCATGAGTTCGGTCCAAATTGCACCGTCAGTCCTCACCGCGGATTACTCGAAATTGGGAGATATCTGCGTTGATTTAGAAAAAGCGGGCTGTGATCGCATCCATTGGGATGTCATGGACGGAAACTTTGTTCCCAATCTTTCATTTGGCGCCGACATCATTGCGTCGGTGCGACCGCTGATTTCGCTTCCATTCGAAGCACATCTCATGGTTACTGAGCCCACATGGATTCTCGACACCATGGCGAAAGCCGGTTGCCAAACGATCATGGTGCACGCTGAGGCCTGTCAGCACCTGCATCGCAC
>CAYOHV010000315.1:0-1854 GCA_964403825.1 uncultured Bifidobacterium sp.
GACGGTAGTGCGTGCGTGGTATCCACCCATATTTCATTGAATTCGCCTAATTTTTAGGGCCATGGTCCTCGTCTTCGCTGCTGTAACCCTCGCAGTGTTATTGGTGTTGGCTCTCATTTGGTTGAACCGTGCACCGCACGCGCGTCGCACAGCGAACCCCAATCGATTACCGGCGGGTGCTGATGCCGCGTTGTGGTCCATTGTCGAAGCAGTACCCGATCCGCGCAATCATCTTGCGTTAACGCGCGATCTCACTGGTGAAGTACGCGTCACTGGAACAGTGTTGGACGAAGATTTCCGCGTCAGCACTTTGCGTCCTCCCCCGCCACCAATTCCGGCGGGTGGAAGTTCAGTGCGCATTATCGGCGCGCCAAATCAAAACGACGACGCCGTCGAACAGGCTTCATAAATTTCATTGTTGCGTTTTGCAATTTTGCGATTAACGAACAATTGCACTCAGCGTTGACCACGATTGCGGTGACGCGCCGGAACTTTGTGCCGTATCGGGATTCCAATACTCCGACCAGTTTGATTTTTGTGCGCCCCGTTGCAACATTTCCGCTAATTGTTTTTGCACATCAGGAAGTTGATGATGTCGAGCGGCAACCCAAAATAAATACGTCAATTGCGGCCAAGCCGGACCACGCCAATAAGCATCGGCCGCGAATGTTTCTTCGTCGCGATGCACACCTGCGGGCCCAAATTCGCCGCCATATTGGCTGTTATCGATAACGGCTCGCAGAACAGTTTCGGCCCGCTGCTTATCGGGAGTTACTAATGCCCCCAACAGTGAATCCAGGGTTCGAGCGGCACTTGAGGGTGCACAACATTGGGATACATCGCGCCAGGTTTGTGCCTCTTCAGCCCATTGATTTTCCAGCAACGCCGTTAGTCGTTGGCTTTCAGTAATCAGATCGGGTCGCCCCGCTAACTCGCCGATTTCCCGCAAATTAAAGGCCACGAGTGCATTGAATCCAGCGTTCTGAACGACAAAGCGTTGCGCATCAACAGCACAACCTTCCTCATCGCAAATCAACTCCAACACCAGTTGTTGTTTTACTTGGCGCCAACGTTCGCGTTCATATGGTTCGGTGAGAAAACCATCCCATCGCGCTGAATCATCGACACCGTTTTCCCAAGGATGAACAATGAAAAGTAATTCATCATCATGATGGCGCCGATTTCGTAACAGCCATTGCAATCCCAAAATGGCCGCGTCAATATCGTTTTCGGTTACCGCGATTCCCTTACGGGCCAATTCCGCCAATGTGTGTCCATACATAGGTGGCTGCGTAATGGTGGAACGACCTGGCACTCCCCATAACTCAACACTGCGCTGCGGCTGGCGTTGATAGCCCATATGCGCAATAAATCCCGACTCCGTGCGTAACGAAAGAACGCTGCGCACTTCGGTCAATGCTTTTTCCGCATCAATGTCTGCCCAAACCAAGGCGGTAAAACATGAATCCCATAACCACATCCAGGGATAGACCACGTCATTAGGACAGGTATAAGTGTCACGCCATAAGTACTGAAGTACAGAAGCGGCGTCGGCGAACAATTGCTTTTCGTTCATGAACCGGAACGCTCATCGAAGACGTCAGCCAAAAGTTGCGCCAACTTTTTTGTTGACGCTTGGCGCGTAAAGCGCGCTAGATGGTTGGCGCGCGTTTGTTCATCGCAAACTCCGGCGCTCGCCGCATTCAACACCACGGTTGCGGCGGCCGACGCGTCGGTGAAGTCGGCAACAATGCCGCATTCCCCGGCCGCTTCGCCTAAACCACCGGTTCCCGAAATCGCGACGGGCGTTCCAACGGCTACCGATTCCAAGGCCACTAAACCAAAAGGCTCTTG
>CAYOHV010000316.1:0-1839 GCA_964403825.1 uncultured Bifidobacterium sp.
CATCGAACCAAGCGGCGGACCAACCGAATTCGTGCATTGGTTACGCATACCCACCCGCGCTGATCAGCCCGACAAAAATGAAGATGCCGTCGAACTTCTCACCTTTCATTCGGCCAAAGGTTTGGAATGGCCCACCGTGCATATCGCCGGCCTCGAACAAGGATTCGTGCCCATTAGTTATGCCAAAACTCCTGAAGCCTGGGCCGAAGAAAAACGACTTCTCTATGTTGCTCTCACCCGGGCGGAGAAAAATCTCAATTGTTCTTATGCGTTGCGACGAACTTTCGGTGAACGGGTAATGGATCGCTCCCCGTCCGAGTGTCTCGAACAACGCGACGATGTCATCCGCGCCTTACAAGCCGGCCTTGATCCCGTCGAAATCGAAAACGGCAAACGCAGTTCCGCCGCACCGGCCAAATTCACCCCTCGAGTTTCGCGTCCGGCTTCTTCAACTAAAGGAAAAGGTCGCGGGCCGACGCGCTATCCCGAAACGCTTTCTGAAACCGATCGCGATCTCTTCGATGCGCTGCGTGCTTGGCGCGCCGATCTCGCCCGTAAGGCCGATTCACCAGCATTCATTATTTGCAACGATGCCACATTGGTGGAAATTGCAACGAAGCGACCCACTACTCCATCGCAACTTATTCAGGTTCACGGATTAGGTGAAAGCAAAGTGGCGCGCTACGGCGTCGATATCTTCACCATCGTAAATTCGTTTTCGTAATTACGAAACCGTTGGATCAACTCGATCTTCGGGTTTACCAAACATGGCACGAATAAGGCCTTCATCAAATGCAATGAAGAGACCTTCGGCCTCCGCGCATAAAACATCGCCGGCGTACAACGTGCCGCGGCAAATAATTTTGCGACCGTTCACGCTTTCCAACCAACCGGTCAACGTGAGATCAGTGTTTAAAGGAGTTGGGCTGCGGTAATGCACCGTCAGACGACCCGTCATACCGGCCGTGCCGGAATATGTTTGCGCCGCACCCATTACTTCATCGAAGATGCCGGCGATATATCCGCCATGCAAACAATTAGGTGGGCCTTCAAACAACGTGTCGAAATTGGCGGTGGCTGTAACTCTGTCCGGACCAAACGTCATTTCCAATGGCAACGACATCGGATTGGCCCGTCCAATAAACGGGCTCCGTTCCCGCAAGCGATGCGCTGGGTTGTTGTTGGCGTTTTCCAAAAATTCCGCCGCCGGAATTTGCGGAAGCATTGCTTGCAAAGCATTGATTTGCTCCGCCAAATTTTCCAATTCTGCTTCACTGGCAGTTGTTCGTTCGAGAGCGCGCATTAAATGTCGCAGCGCGTCGCCAACTTGTCGATGCGCTTGTTGTATCGGCGTCACCACTCGTAATTCATCAATGGCGCGCTCGCGAACATCGCCTTGCACAAACGTTGAGAAAATCTCATTGGGATTGTCGGTCATGAAAACTCCGCCACAACCGGCGCATGATCGCTGGGCTTCTCTCCGTTCGGTCCGTTCTTACGAGCATCCCGATCGATTACCGCACTGGTGCAGCTATCCGCCAATGATTTTGTCGCCATGATGAAATCAATTCGCAATCCACGACCTTTATGGAAATCGCCACCGCGATAATCCCAAAAAGAAAAAACGCCGCTTTCGTCGTGATGATCGCGAAAGACATCGCGCAATCCCCAACTTGTTAATTCGGTCAACGCATCACGTTCCGGTTGACTGACATGTGTGTTTCCTTCCCATTCTTTGGGGCTCCACACATCGCGATCATCAGGACAAATATTGAAGTCTCCGCAAATTGCTAACCGCGTTGATGCGTCCTCGGCGTTTTCTAAATGAGAACGCAAACG
>CAYOHV010000317.1:0-1833 GCA_964403825.1 uncultured Bifidobacterium sp.
TCTCGTCGCCGCTCGTACCTTAGAACAACAACGATTTCGGTTCTCTTAGTCCTGCCGGTATTGCTTGGCCAGCGACGCCAAAATCTCGAGACATTCCTCGGCACAACGCTGAATGACCTCAGCAACCGGCTCCACTTTTTCTATTCGTCCCGCCACTGCTCCGCCTAACGCGAGAGCTGCATCCATATCTCCACCGAAATACAACTCTTGATGGCGTGCCATCTTTTCCATGGCATTGCTGGTGGTATCAAACTCCAACGCATTCGACATTGGCGTTCGCAGAACTCGTAACGCGGGTGCGGCATGGCGGTTCAGGAGAACCGAATCGGTCTCGGACGCCTCGACAATTGTTTGTTTCCAATTGTCATGAATCGGCGATTCGACGGTGGCCACCATGCGCGTTCCCATCTGCACTGCTTCAGCACCAAGTGCAAAGGCCGCCGCCATAGTGCGTCCATCAATAAATCCACCGGCGGCGATGATCGGAACATCCACTTTCGACGCCACAAGTGGCAACAACACCATGGTGGAAACATCGCGCGGATTTTTAAACCCTCCGCCTTCGCTTCCTTCTACGACCAACCCGTCAACACCCGCATCAACTGCTTTTTGCGCAGCCGCCAATGTCGGCACCACATGAAACACCGTTAATCCTGCGTCTTTAAAAGCCGCCGTGAATTTACGCGGATCGCCGGCGGAAGTAATGACAAAGCGAACGCCTTGATCAACGACGAATTCGACAATATTGGGATCGCGCACAAAAGCCTGGGCGATGTTCACACCGAATGGCTTTTCCGTGAGATCACGCATACGGCGAATCTCTTCACGAATTTCATCGAGTTGGCCCGACGAAGTTTCAATAATGCCCATGGCACCGGCGTTCGATACTGCCGATGCCAATTGTGAACGAGCGATGTACCCCATTGGCGCTTGCACAATGGGGATTTCCACGCCCAACATCTCAGTGATGCGGTTTTGGAATTTCATCGCCGAACGTCGTTCGTACGCAACAAAATCGGCTTACACAAGCGCGCTAGTGGGCAGAACTTGAGGAACCTCAAATTCCGGCAGCGGACGTGAGAACGTTCCGTACTTGGGCTGCGCCTGTGCACGGTAACGATCAGTCGAGTGAGTGCGGTCCTTATCGAACTCAGGAATGACTTTGTCACCGAATAATTCAAGACACGCCAGAATTTCTTCGTGATACAAGCCTTCAATCGGCAAGCCAAACGCAAGTTGGTCCATGCCGACATCGCCCCAAGCGGCAATTTGTTCGCAAATATCGTCGGGACTGCCGCACAACATGTAACCACCGGCCACAAGTGAATCCAGCAGTTCGTCTGAATCGACACCTGACGATTGCACCATGTCATAGAGAGACACTGGTTTCGACGGCCACGTAATTGCATCCGGCGATTTCGGCATCGTGTCGTGATAAAGGTTCACCATCGAAACCAAATAGCCGCGACCTTTTCGTAACGCAATGGCGCGGGCTTCTTCACGAGTCTCACAACAGATGACCGAGTTGGTGATCATCACATTGTCATTTTTGAATTGACCAATCGGCTCGGTGCAATTGGCAATGCCTTCTTTATAAGCCTCGATTCGTCCCCGTAAGGCAAAGATCGGTTCGAAGTTAAAGGCAATTGCGCCAATGCCCATTTCGCCTGCCGTCGTGAACGTCGGCGGATTACCGCACGCCACCCAAATTGGCGGATGACCTTTTCCGTACGGTTTCGGCAGAATGTTATGAGGCGTAGGAACAGTGAATGTCTCTCCATGAAATTCGTAATCAACTTGTTCCCACATACGCGGAATTTCGCGTACAACTTC
>CAYOHV010000318.1:0-1823 GCA_964403825.1 uncultured Bifidobacterium sp.
CGACGCTCGATACAGCACCGTCACTCCAATACCGAGCAGAACCTCCAAAATCAGCAATTGCACGCCAATGGAGATGACCTTGCCAAGGAAAAAGCCGGATGGCTCTAGTCCAGAGAGTCGGATCGAATCGGAAATCCCCTCCGATGATTCGATCGAAAATGTGCGCCCCACTGTGGTCAGCGCCAAGAAAAGAACTGACACCCAAAAAAGTCCAGGCGTCGCTTTCTGTAATAGATCGCTATCGGGGTTAAGTGCGAAAGCGAACATCACAAGTACCACCGCCGCAAATGGCAGAACTTGATTCATGCCCACACGCGAGCGCCATTCGAGGCGCAAATCTTTGCCCGCGATCAATCGCGCGCTACGCCACATCATCGCCACCTAAAAGCGTGGTTCCGCCACCCAATGTGATGACTTGGGTTGCCAACGCCAATGAACGATCAAGTTCATGAGAACTCATCACTACGGTTGCACCAGCGGCCACCGCATCTTTCACGAGATTGTCGACTAAATCGCGTCCATCTTGATCGAGTCCCGCATGCGGTTCATCAAGTAACCAAAGTTCGGGACGGCGCGCCATCACACACGCTAAAGATGTCCGCCGTTTTTGTCCGGTAGATAAACGACCAACACGCACATCGCGCAAGCGCCCATCAAGTTCAAGCAATTCCATTGCCCGCTCAGCATCGGCGGGATCGGCACCAGCGGCGCGCGTCCAAAAATTAATGTTGTCGATCACAGTGAGATCGTCGTAAAGACCTGATTGACTCGATAAGAACCCAACGCGATTTCGAACATCACGTCGATGATGCACAAGATCAACGCCTAAAACGTTGGCCACACCACTTACCGGCACTAATCCCGCCAACGTGCGTAACAGCGTTGTCTTTCCTGCACCATTGGCACCGCGCACCACCGCAATACTGCGCGCTTCAATATCCAATTCAACTCCGGCTAAGGCCGGAAATCTGCCGAGAAGGGCAACGGCCCCACGCAGGTGCACCACTGGCAACGATGGTTGATTGGCGGGATCCATGAGCGTTCCGAGGCTAGTAGCGCTAGGCGCGAGAACTCCAAGTGGCCCGCTCTCGCTAGGGTCGGATTGTGAATTGGTGGCGAATTACCGGCGCGATCGGGCGATTAATGATCGCCATTGGACTCGTGCTGCTCGCCTTTGTTGGCTATCAACTTTGGGGAACGGGCTTTTTCACCGCTCGTCAGCAAGATCAGTTGCAACAAGACTTCGAACAACAATTGGAAAAGTATCGACCGGAGTCCACCGAACAAACGACAACGACTGAACCATCAAAAGCGAATGAAGGCAACGCGAATTCGACCACTTCATCAACGAAACCTTCGCTCGATCTCACTACGCCCACCACGATTGTTACCGCGCCCGTTGATTTACCGTTTCCAACTCTCGGTTCCGCAATTGCGCGTCTCACCATTCCCACAATTTCTTCTGACTATTTCGTCGTCCAAGGAGTTGATCTGGAATATCTGAAATCAGGACCGGGTCATTTCCCGCAAACACCATTACCGGGCCAACCAGGAAACGTTGCTATTGCTGGGCATCGCACAACTTATGGCGCGCCGTTTAACCGACTTGATGAATTACAACCGGGCGATTTCATTTATGTGAAAACTCTGCAAGGTGATTTCACCTACAAAGTTGATAACCATTTCAATTTCTCTACTGGACAACCCGAAGGTCATTTCATCGTTTCGCCGACTGAAATTTCGGTGTTGGATCCCACTGCCGAAAACCGACTCACATTGTTGGCCTGCCATCCCAAATTCAGCGCCGCTAACCGCATTGTTGT
>CAYOHV010000319.1:0-1803 GCA_964403825.1 uncultured Bifidobacterium sp.
TTTTCTTCCTCGCGCCGATCCCGCGATCACCCTCATGACATGAACGTACCCGACCAACGAGGCAAAAGAGTTCTAGGGTTCAACAATGGCCCGAGACCTAAACGATCCACCGATGACATGTATTGACTGTGGTGGCGGTCTGCGTCCACTTTCCTATCCACCGGAAGATGGATGGGAGCCCGGCGACGTCGTTGCTTTTCGTTGTCCCGATTGCAATGAACGATTCGACATTGTTGTCCCCGAAGACGAAACCGAGGACTGACCCACAAAAAGGGTTATCGCCGAAAAATCATTAACCCTTGAGAAGGTTGTCGACATCACTTTCACTAAATGCGTCGTCAATTTCATCGCGTAACGATTCGTGTTGGTCTAATTGCGGATCGGCGTCGAGAATTGCTACCGCGGTTGCTCTTGCTTTTTCCACCCATTCGCGATCGCGACGCAACGAGGCCAACTTCAAATCGTTCTGGCCCTTCTGTCGCTGGCCCATGATCGTGCCTTCGCCGCGAATATCGAGATCAATTTCCGCCAACGCGAATCCATCGGTGCTCTGCACAATTGCACCGAGACGCGCTTTTCCTTCGTCGGTGGATGCTTCACCGGCCAGAAAACAAAACGATTCCGCGGTGCCGCGACCAACACGACCGCGCAACTGATGAAGTTGGGCCATACCAAAACGAGCGGCATCCAAAATCACGATCACGGTTGCATTGGGAACATCAACACCCACTTCAATCACGGTGGTTGCGATCACTACATCGATTGATCCGTTACGAAATTTCGCCATGACATCATCTTTTTCATCCGACGACATCCGGCCGTGCAACAAGGCTAAGCGCAAATCATGTAGTTCGCCGTTTTGTAATTCATCGAAAGTTTCTTGGGCTGAGCGCACTTCCAACTTTTCTGATTCATCAATTAACGGACAAACCACATACGCCTGAAAACCCGCCGCAACTTGTTCACGCACTTTCGTCCACATTTGCGTTTCTTCCAGTGGTGACTGCGCCCAAACGGTATGGATCGGCGTACGCCCCGGCGGCATCTCATCAAGAACCGACACATCGAGATCGCCATAAACAGTCATGGCGGCCGTGCGCGGAATGGGAGTGGCGGTCATCACCAAAACGTCAGGAGTGCGATCCGTGCCTTTTTGGCGCAACGCATCACGTTGTTCAACACCAAATCGATGCTGTTCATCAATCACCACCACCCCTAACGAATGGAATTGGATATCAGACTGCAAAAGCGCATGCGTGCCGATAATGATGTCGATAGATCCCGCTTCTAAATCCGACAAAATTCTCCGTCGTTGCGCGGCAGTGGTTCGACTAGTGAGCAACTCAATGCGCAAATGACGTTCATTAAAGAGTGTCGAAGTAGATGCATCGCTAATTGTCATTGCCGCACATAACGCGCGAATGCTGGCGAAATGTTGTTCGGCGAGGACTTCCGTCGGCGCCATCATGGCTCCTTGATGACCGCTTTCCACGGCGGCCAACATGGCCGATACCGCCACCACTGTCTTACCGGCACCTACATCACCTTGTAATAAGCGATGCATCGGCGCTGGCTTTTGTAGATCGGTGAATATCTCTTCAATGACTCGTGATTGCGCGCCGGTTAAGGCATAAGGCAATGTCGAATGAAAAGTTGAAACTAATTCGCCCGTTAATTGATGCGCGATTCCCAGTTGCGAACTTTCAATTTCGCGTTTACGACGCACAAGTTCTAATTGCACGCGCAAGAGTTCGTCGAAAACTAATCGTTTTCGGGCCGCAGCAACTTCTTCCATTGATTCAG
>CAYOHV010000320.1:0-1793 GCA_964403825.1 uncultured Bifidobacterium sp.
TCCATTTGGAACCGTCATGATTTTGATGCGATCAATCGGGGTATCAAAACGAATTTTGTCTTCGCCGTATTCGATGCGCAGCGTTTTGCCATCACAAATCAAAAAACCTTTAGTCATTGGATCGCCGCCGCGTACGCGCATTGAAGGTGCCCAAGTTGCATTAACTGCGACGGGTTGATCGGCAGTTGCGTTTTTCAATTCATCGCGTTCAAGAGTTTCGTTGTCCGGACTTTCTGGTCGCCGTGCACCGATGGTGGTGGCGATGGCCAAAGCGCCGAAAATAACGACGAAAGCGATATAAACGGCATTACCTAAAAGCGCTGGGCCAAGCATGAAAACCAAAATGAACGCCCAAGTGCTGATGAGCGTCCAAAAACGCAAACGACGCGCTAAACGACGCGCATCCGGGCGGTTGGGTCCAAATCGATCACGTACTTTGCGAGCCACACTGTCACCCTAGATGCCATTGACGAGGTGCAGACAGTCGGGCGCGGGACGCTCGATATCGGGAGGATTTCCGCGCGGCCAACCCAAATAAATAAGTCCAACCATGGTGTCGGTTGGATCGAACTGACAGAACTCGCGCACTCGTGTCGAAAGCATTGCTCCGCCGGTTGACCAATACGAGGCAAGACCTTTCGCGGTTGCGCCCAATAACAAAGTTTGAATAGCGGCGGAAACAGCATCGCGATTTTCCGCGGTCATGATTTCGTCATCGCCAATGATGGATGCAACAGCAATCACTACCGGTGCGCGCAAATATTTTTTGCTTGCTTTTTCGATTTTCGCTTCGGGCTCGCTGCGATCAATCAGATCTGCCGCTAATGAATTTCCTAATCCCGCCCGTGCTTGGCCGCGGATAACACGGAACTTCCACGGGAATGTGCGCTTGTGATTGGGTGCGCAGGCGGCCAACTGGATGAGTTCGGTGCAAAGCGACCCATCGACATCTTTTTCGGTATCGATAAGCAAGTTCGATCGACGAGCCATAACCGTGCGGCGAAAGAGTTCGAAGTTTTCATCACTTATATCGGTGAAGGCTGCCATGATCGTGACGGTATCGGTCATTGTCGAAGGAGACACTCATGCCCCTAATTCAGATCAACATGCTCGAGGGCCGCACCCCCGAGCAGAAAAAGGCCTTACTGGCCGCAGTTACTGAAGCGGTCCACACTTCGATCGGTGCGCCTCTGCCTTCAATCCGAGTTTGGGTGCAGGAATTTGCCCCCGCCGACTACATGGCCGAAGGGGTTTGGCAGCCGGATAAGTCGTAAATCAGTCGCTGAACTGGACTTTTGATGAATATTTGATAAACCGCAAAGAGGGTATTGCCAGACCCACGGGGGTCAGGGTTACTATTTGCGAGTCCTCGGGCGGAATCTGGGGTCTTTCAGAACGTCTCGAAGTGCGACTGTTCTACGAGTCGTTAAGGCAAAGGAGCCTCCTATTTCCGCTTTATCCGCCCGTCCGATTCGCCGTCTCGCCGCTACCGCTCTGGTAGCGGTCTTGGCCGCGGTCGTGTTGACAGGCAACGGATCGGTTTCGGCTCAGCAAAGTGATGCTCGTTCACAACGAGCGCAGGTCCGCTCTCAACAAGCCGCGATTGCGGCACAGGTCAATGCCTTAGAAGCAGATCAACGCAAAGTAACCGCCGCCCTGGCGGCATTAGATGCGAACGTGCGCGGACAAAATGCGGCCTTAAAAAATGCAGAGTCACTTGCCGTTTCGGCTGCCGAAGAAGCGGAACGCTCCGAACGTGAAGCAGCGGAAATTGAAAAGCAAGTTGAGGAGTT
>CAYOHV010000321.1:0-1792 GCA_964403825.1 uncultured Bifidobacterium sp.
ACAGAATTAGTTACGCGGGGCCGTTCCAAGAACTAACGACGGGGCCGCTACCATTAGCGACCTATGGGGAAGGCCTCAAGAGCAAAAGCAGAAGCACGCCAAGCGCGTGAACGCGGCGAAGTGCCAAAGCGCGAACGCCGCAATTTGAAGTTCCCTCTTTTGTTGCTCGGCGTTGTTGTCGCTGGCGTCTTAGTCATCGTGTTAGCGCGTGATCCTTCATCACCCACCCAGGTTGAAACCATCAATACGTCAACCACTGTCGGCGCGGAATCAAAAGCAAGTGATCCGGTCACGGTTACTCCAAGTGCTGACGCGCCCACCACGTCAGTTGGGACACCGGGTCAGTGAAAGCAGTTGTATTAGTTGGTGGTTTTGGAACTCGACTTCGACCTCTTACGTTGAATGTTCCAAAACAAATGCTTCCGGTCGTGGGCGTGCCCATGATCGAACGAGTGATCGCCAGTTTGGGCGCGCATGGCGTGACCACGGCAGTTCTTTCACTTGGTTATAAGCCCGATGAATTTCTCGCCGCCTATCCCAATGGTCAATGCGCGGGCGTCGAATTGCTTTATGCCGTTGAACCAGAACCGTTAGATACCGCGGGCGCTGTTCGTTTCGCCGCTGTTGAAGCCGGCTTTGATGAAACTTTCATTGTGGTGAACGGTGATGTTCTTACCGATTTAAACGTTCGCGAAGTGTGGGACTTTCATCATTCGGTGGGAGCCGAGGGCACAATCGCTTTAACTCCTGTCGATGATCCATCTCGTTATGGCGTGGTGCCGATCGATGCAAGCGGTCGGGTCGAAGCGTTTGTTGAAAAGCCGGCGCCCGGCACAGCACCCACGAATTGGATTAACGCTGGAACGTACGTTCTCGAACCATCGGTATTGCAACGCATTGCTAGTGATCGCAAAGTTTCCATCGAGCGCGAAGTGTTTCCGGCCATGGTTGACGATCAAAAGTTGTACGCCATGCAAAGTTCGGCCTATTGGATTGATGCGGGTACACCGCAGACCTATATCCAAGCGCAACTCGATCTTGTTGATGGAGTGCGGGGCAGTGAAAAAGCAATTGCCGATAGCGCACAAATCGAAGATTCCGCCACGGTTGCTCACAGTGTGGTGGGCGAACATGTCGTCATTGGTAACGGTGCGCATGTTGCCGATTCAGTAATCGGCGCCGGAGCCACCATTGGGCCCGGTGTGCTCATTCATTCATCGGTTGTAGCTGAAGGCGCGCGAATTGGTCCTGATTGTGTGATTGAAAACTTCAGCGTTGTTGGTGCCGGCTTCGAACTTGAAGCGCGGCGCACACTTTCGGATGAGAAAGTTCCGAGTAGCGACTGATGCACGCGCTGGTTACCGGCGGCGCCGGATTTATTGGTTCAACATTGGTTGATCGTCTTTTAAATGAAGGCCATAGCGTCACCGTTGTCGACAATTTGGCCAGCGGAAATATGGCAAACCTCAAAGACGCACAAGCAACGGGCCGATTGGTATTCCGTGAACTAGATGTGCGCGATGCCGGCCTTATTGATGTGGTGGCGGAACAACCGCCGGAAGTTGTTTTCCATTTAGCGGCGCAGGCTGATGTGCGCGTTTCGGTGGCCCGTCCGCTTTTTGATGCTGACGTCAATGTGATGGGCGGCCTTAACGTCATTGAAGCGGCGCGCTTAAGTGGTGCACGCAAAATTGTGGTCGCTTCTAGTGGCGGCACCATTTACGGCGAGCCTGAACAAAGCGCGCTGCCCGTTGATGAATCACATTCGCAACATCCGGTTTCGCCCTATGGC
>CAYOHV010000322.1:0-1786 GCA_964403825.1 uncultured Bifidobacterium sp.
ACACGATGGCCACCAATGTAAGGGCCGCTCCCCATGCTCGCGCTTGCGAAGCGGCGTAAGGGGCCTGGGCGTTGCCAAAAATCTGCACTGACAACGCCGTCATCGGTCCGTTAAAGAGATCGATATTGAGTTTGCGGGCGGCACCAATAGTGAACACCAAAGGTGCGGTCTCGCCGGCGGCACGGGCAATAGCCAACATGACACCCGAGATGATTCCACCCGAGGCGGCCGGCAGAACCACCGTGACAATCGTTCGCCATTTGCGATTACCAAGCGCGTAACTTGCCTGCCGTAATTCATCGGGAACTAAGCGAAGCATTTCTTCCGATGAACGAATAACGATCGGCAACATCAAGCACGCCAACGCCAACGCGCCACCAAAGCCGCTTAATCCAAACGTCAATGTCCAAACCGTGTAGATGAACAAACCCATCACGATGGAGGGAACACCGGTCATAACATCGGACATCAAACGAACGGCGCGGGCTAAGCGCGACTTGCCGCCATATTCATTCAAATACACCGCACCCAAAATTCCCAGCGGTACCGCCATGATGGCCGCGCCCAAAGTGATGAGGATTGTGCCAACGATGGCGGGACCCATTCCCCCGCCGGCGCGACGGGTAACAGCCGGCAAATCTTCAGTGAACCAAGCAACGGAAATCTGCCCGATTCCTTTCATCACTACATATCCAATGACCAATGCCAGTGGAATAAGTGCAACGAGTACTGAGCCGAGCATCCAAATCGATGAAGCGCGGTTCTTAACGCGCCGTGAACGACTCAAGGTCGCATCGACTAATTCTCTTTCTAAGGCGGTGTAATCGCGAGTCGCAGTCATCTCATAACCCCTGACTACGACGATCGAATCGCACGACAATGCTGCGCGCCAACACGTTCACCACGATTGTGACCACGAACAACACCACACCTAATCCAATAAGTGCCGCGCGGAACGTTCCTGATGATTCTCCAAATTGATTGACAATGACGGCCGCCATTGAATCGCCCGGTTCGAATAAGTGTGAAGTGATTTGTGCCGATGAACCAATCACCAAGGCCACAGCAATGGTCTCGCCCATTGCTCGCCCAAGTCCGAGCATGACTGCTCCCACAATGCCGCCGCGGCTCCACGGCAAAACGGCGGAGCGAATCATTTCCCAACGTGTTGCGCCCATCCCGTAGGCCGCTTCGCGTTGTGCGCTGGGAACCGTTGCGATCACTTCACGACTTAATGACGTGATGATGGGCGTGATCATGATGGCGAGAATGATTCCGGCAGTCATAAAACTGCGACCGCTATCGCCATAAAAAATCCATCCGAGTACCGGAATGCCGTCAACAGCTGAACTAATTGATGAATACACCGGCCCTATAAACGGAGCGAGAACGATAATTCCCCATAAGCCGTAAACGACCGACGGGATTGCGGCGAGCAAATCCATGACATACACAATGGGGCGACGAAAACGACGTGGAGCTGCTTCGTTTGTGTACAACGCAATTCCCAGGCTCACCGGAACCGATAACACAACGGCAATTACCGACGACAACAATGTGCCATAAATAAACGCCAGCGCGCCGAACTTTCCGTCAGCCGGCACCCAGTCAGTCGAGAATAAAAGCGAAAAACCTTGTTCGGAAAACGCCGGCCACGCTTCACGTGTTGTTGAGAATGCAATGAGCGCCAGAATGGCTAAAACAAATAAGCCCGATAAAAGGGCGAGTTTGGAAAAAAGTTGGTCACCGCGACGACGTGATGAACCCATATCAAATTGCTCGCGAG
>CAYOHV010000323.1:0-1776 GCA_964403825.1 uncultured Bifidobacterium sp.
GACTCACATTGTTGGCCTGCCATCCCAAATTCAGCGCCGCTAACCGCATTGTTGTTACTGCCACTTTGCAAGGCGTTCCCGCGCCACCTACTGCACAAGATGCAACCGATACCGTCACTGTTGATGCCTCCACCGATGCGCTTGCCAATGGCGATTCCTCGCGCTGGCCTTGGGTGATTTTTTGGTCATTGCTTTCAATCGCTATTGGTGTCGCCACTTGGTATGCAATGAAGAAAAAAGGCATACATAGTTGGACCAAAGTCGCCATTTGGGTTGGCGTCGGCATTGTTCTCATCGTGCCGATTTATATGGCGTTCGAAAACATCGCGGCGCTTCTGCCGGCAAGTTATTAACGCCATGAAGAGTAAAGTTGCGCCTGAAATGAACTTTTCCACCCGCAAGCTCGTTCAACAATCGCTGCGCTACGCGTTGCCACTTATCGTTGCATCGTCAATTCTTTTTTCCGCATGTTCATCATCATCGTCGTCGCAGACGGCAACATCGATTTCCACGACCACTTCCTCAACGGTGGCACCCGAATCAACTTCCACCACCATCGAACCGGAAAGCGGAGTTGGTCGACTCTCCTATGTCTACGGCCCCATCGTTGGCGATTGCATTGATCTGCGTTCTATGGCGACGGGCAAAGCGAGAACGATCACTCCCGTTCCGACTCAAGACGCTTCATTAAAGAGCGATAAGGACGTGATGTTGCGCTTATCTTGCGATCTGCCCCATCAATATGAAGTGATCGCCGTCTTTGATGGACCGCCGGAGGCGAGCAGCGCCGAACAATTAATTGCTTTAGCGAAACGTAAATGCCCAGCGGAATTTCTCAACTACTTGGGCACGTCGTATTCAAAATCTTCGTTGGAAATGGGCTGGGTAATCCCGCCGGAAAATCAACGTAACCGCGGTGTGCGAATTGTCGGCTGCACCGTTTTTGATCCCAAAGGAAAACTGGTGGGATCAGTGCGAGACACCAAGCGTTAACGGCCCTCAAAGTTGGGCGAACGCTTTTCCCGAAATGCCGCCAATCCCTCGGCCAGATCGGCGCTAGACCACGCTCGGGTAAACGCTTCGGCGTAGGTCGTCGAAGTCTCAACCTCAGCATCAGCCTCGTTCAACCCCAACTTGAGACCTTGAATTGTGAGCGGTGCTTTCTTGGCAATTTCGCCCGCCCACGCCAGCGCTTCATCGGCTGAGCCGAGGTGATGCAAGAAACCGAGGTCAAAAGCGCGCTGACCGCTCAGCACATCGCCGGTCAGCAATAAATGGCGCGCCGTGGACTGGCCAACGGCCGCCACTAGACGGCGAACCGTCCATTGATCGACCATCAATCCCAATTTCACCGCTGGCACACCAAAGCCAGCATCGGCAGTGGCCATGCGCAGATCGCAAGCCAAGGCCAATTGGGTTCCCGCGCCCAAAGCGAAACCTTCAATCGCCCCGATAACCGGTAACGGAAGAGCGCGAAACCCGGCGAGCACTTGGCCTAATAGATCAACGAACGCTTGGTCTTCCACGCCCGATAAATCCGCGCCCGAGCAGAAGTTTCCGCCCGCACCGCGCAGTACGACGACGCGCGTTTTGGGCCCTAACGAGCGTTGCGCGTTCGCCAGTTGCTCGAGCATGTCGTGGTTAAGCGCGTTCCGTCGCTCCGGTCGAACCAATGTGAGGATGGTCAATGCATCGCGTTCTTCGATTTCAATCACGCGACCGACGGTAGTGCGTGCGTGGTATCCACCCATATTTCATTGAATTCGCCTAATTTTT
>CAYOHV010000324.1:0-1773 GCA_964403825.1 uncultured Bifidobacterium sp.
TCAACCCACACGCCGTCTTTGGTGTGGAGGTCAGCCCATGCTTCCCAATCGCCGCTATCGCCGACGGCCACGAAATTGTCGTAAGCGGCCCGCACTTCTTCTGGTGAAAATGCCATAGCGGCACACTACAAGAGGCCTTGAATCCCATGACGGGAAAAATTGTCGGCTGCCTCGGGCTTTTCTTTCATCCGATAGGGCACTCGGCGACGTAATTGAGATATGACGATTGCGCCGGTCGACCAAGTCGAACGCCCAAAGGCCGAGGTGGTGATGCCACTTCGCCGAAAAAGTATGCCAACTTTTCTGCAACCACCTATGCCTGATCGTCGTCTTTCTCCTCAACAAATTTCCGAAGCGACGGACCGTGAATTGATTGCTGCCGTCGCCAGAAAAGACCAAGCGGCCTTGGAAGAAATTTATAAGCGCAATTCTGCGGCGGTATTTGGTTTGTGTAGTCGGCTGCTTGGCGATCGGGGCGCAGCGGAAGATATTGCTCAGGAAATTTTCCTCCGTCTTTGGAATGAACCTCAACGTTTCGACGCGGAACGTGGATCGTTGCGGACCTATTTGCAAAAACAGGCGCACAGTCGCTCGATCGAAAAAATTCGATCCGAGTCAGCCCGTCAGCGCCGTGAGGATTCCTATGGGCGTCAATATGACACCGAGAAACTCGAAACCGAAGTTTTGGCCTCGATACAATTAGTCGACATCAAGCATGCTTTATTGCAACTTGATGAGCAGGAACGCGAAGCAATCGTTCTTGCCTATTACGGCGGCCTGTCTTATCGAGAAGTGGCGTCTCGTCTTTTAGTACCTGAAGGAACAATCAAAAGTCGGATTCGAATCGGCCTTCGAAAATTGGCTGAATCACTCGACGCAGATGGAATGGAGGTGCGCAAATGAATTCGAAGGAAAATGATGAACAACAAAGTGATGACGTAACCGAACTTCTTGGCGCCTACGTTCTTGATGCAGTTGATGACGTTGAACGCCGTCGTGTTGACCGGGCGCGGGAAAACAATCCGCAGGTCGAAAACGAAATCACGCAAATGCAAAATGCTGTTGACGCATTGGCCGATGCAACTGAGATAGAGCCGCCCGCATCGTTATGGCAGTCGATTCAAAGTTCGATTGCTGACGATGACGCTCAATCACAAGACAAAGTGTCCCCGCGTCAGACAAACATCTCTGAGCGCAAGACATCGAAAAATTCGTTCTATCTTGTGGCCGCGGCAATTCTTGCCGTCGTCGTTCTTAGCGGAACGGTCATCGCTACCTTGACTCGTTCCTCTGAACCCACAGACTCTTTGGCAACAATGACGGCGATGGCAAAAGATGCCGCCACCAAACCGGGATCGCGCCAAGCGGTGCTTACCGATCCTGAACGCACGATGGAAGTGCAAGTGATTGTTGACGCCGAGGGCCATGGATTTGTGATGACTGATCCGTTGCCGTCTTTGCCCGCAGGGGAGACGTACCAACTTTGGTCGGCGGCTGATGGAACCATGATTTCGCTTGGAATGTTGGGCTCGAATCCCAAAATGTCGCTTGTGCCAATTGATGGTTCGGTAACTGAACTGGCGTTAACGCGAGAACCAGCGCAAGGAAGTGTTGCTCCGACAACACCTCCGATGGCAACTGGTCGACTCATTTAATTCAATTCAAAAAGAAATTTCGAAATTTCGTCATCCAACTTGGTGGCGGGCTTCGTAGTACTCATGAAGCACGACGATGTGCTCTCATCCCCCCAAGGAGAAACCTATGTCTCGTCGC
>CAYOHV010000325.1:0-326 GCA_964403825.1 uncultured Bifidobacterium sp.
ATCGCTGGTTTGAAGATCATCGATGAGATCTTGGTTTCGTATACCGAGATGATTGCCAATCCAATTTCATATGCCGATAACGAAAAAATCCATGCCATGCGTCAGTTGCGCACATTACTGGAAGGTGTTTTGGATGCACGCGGCAAAGTATTAGTGAAGTTGAATGTGCCCAAAGATCGTCTCGATGGTGTTATTTCGCTTTTGCCTTCATTGAAATCGCCAACTGTGAACGAATTATTTGGCGGAGCCGGCTATGCCGTTGAATCGGTAGTTGAAAAGCGCAATATCAATATTCTGATTCCGGCATTAAGTGATGCGGGCGCTAC
>CAYOHV010000325.1:336-1771 GCA_964403825.1 uncultured Bifidobacterium sp.
CGTTCCCTAAATGTTTGAGCCCCGTTCCCTTGCACCAGCGAAAGGTGTTGTCGCCGAGTTCGATTATGAACGCGGCTTGGGAGTGGTGGAGTCAGTAGACGGCACTCGTTGGCCATTTCATTGCACTGCCATTGCTGATGGGTCCCGCAACATAAATGTGGGTACGGTGGTGGCATGGTCAGTGCGAATGGGTCGGCTGGGTCGTTGGGAAGCAGCGGAGATAACTCCGATCGCTTGAGCGCACCGGCCGCGATTCGCACCGAAAACTTAACGATGTCCTATGCGCATGGACGGGGAATCGAAAATGTTTCGCTTGCCGTTCCCCGTGGATCGGTTTTCGGATTTCTCGGCCCAAACGGTGCCGGCAAAACCACCACCATCAGGATCTTTTTTGATCTGTTGCGTCCGCAGTCAGGACACGCCGAAGTGCTCGGGCACGATTCGATAAAAGGTTCGTTGGCCATTCGTGAACGCACTGGTTATTTGCCCGGCGATTTAGCGTTACCGCATTCCATGACGGGTAAAGAGGTTCTGGAATGGCTTTCGTCGTTACGTCCTCATACTCCGCCAGTGCGTCGTGATGAATTAGTGGAACGTTTCAAAGTGCAACTTGATCGCCCCATTAAGCAATTGTCGAAAGGAAACCGACAAAAGATCGGTTTAGTGCAGGCGTTTCAACATAATCCTGAACTTGTTGTTTTAGATGAGCCGACTTCCGGCCTTGATCCACTTTTACAAGACGAATTTCATCGGTTGGTCCGTGAATATGTGAGCAATGGGGGAACGGTATTCCTCTCCTCGCATTCTCTTGATGAAGTGCAACATACGGCTGATTTGGTGGGGGTTATTCGTAATGGCGAACTGTTCACCGTTGAATCGGTGACATCACTGCGTCATCGCGGTTTACGGCGAATCACATTGACAGTGGCGGCCAACGATTCCGAACGTTGTTGGAACATCCTCAGCGGTCTGGAAAACGTCACCGAATTAGAACGGCATGATGGCGGTTTTGAATTCGCATTCGGCGGCACCTATGCGCCGTTGCTTTCTGCTTTAGCGAACGTTGAAGTAATTGATTTGCTGTCGCGTGCCGCTGATCTCGACGAAGTATTTCTCGATCTTTATCGAGGCGAAAAATGAATTCGCTGCTCTTACGTTGGCCCGTATTGCGTCATGGTTTACGTGAGCGTCGGCGTTCACTTCTTTGGTGGTCGCTGGGTGTAGCGGTTTATATCGCCATCATCGCGGCCGTTTGGCCATCTATTAAGTCGGCACCCGGACTGGCCGAGTTGGAACAACAACTGCCCGATGTGTTGTTGAAGTTGATGGGCGCCGAGAATTATTCGATGGCGACCGGCGCGGGCTTCGTTTCCGGTGAACTCTTCGGCTTCATGATTCCAATCTTTGTCATGGTTCTCACTATCGGTGCGGGTGG
>CAYOHV010000326.1:0-1757 GCA_964403825.1 uncultured Bifidobacterium sp.
GCACCAAGGTCACTTCATACAGTTCTTCGGATGCGTTTCCGGCAGCATTGCGAGCCGCGATTCCGAAAGAACTCGTGCAGGAAATTCCCATTGATGCAACAAAAGATGCACCAATTAATCCCAAAGGAAATTTCCCTGTCGTAATTCATTCCCATGGATTCGGTGGGTATCCCGAATATGCATCGCAGCATTTAATTCATCTTGCATCGTGGGGTTTTGTATCGGCTGCGCCTGATCACATTGAACGCGATCTGGCCGCCAATTCACTCGGCAAAGTTGTTCGTTCCGAACAAGACGTTCAGGATCTGCGTAACACTTTGGCCCGAGTAACAAAAGAAAATGAATCGGGAATTTTCAAAGGCAAGTTGAATCTTGATCAAGTTGCTGCTGAAGGACATTCGGCTGGTGGCGGTGCCGCCGGCAAGTTTGCCTACGACCCAGCGGTGAAGACATATATCGGTCAAGCCGGTGTGCCGCCGTTGTTATTAGCAACTGCGGGCGCCGACAACGCAGCCAAGTATGCCAATCAAGCACCGCCACAAAAGCCGACCATGCTTTTGGCTGGTGAAGTTGATCAAACCGTTGCGCTTTCTTCAGTGCAAAGCGTTTACAACTGGTTAGCAACTCCTAAGCGATTGGCTGTATTGCGTGGTGCTGGACATAACGCCTTCACTGATTTGTGTAAACCAATTCGTGATCAAGGCGGATTGATGCAGTACTCGGGTCGTATTCCGGCTCCTGACAATTTGTTGAAGTTGGGTGAAGACGGTTGTACTCCCGCCAATATGGATCCCACAACGGGGTACAACATCATCAATCAATTAACGGTGGCGCAACTTCGTTATGTCTTTGGTATCGACAAAAACGATGCATCGTTAAGCGCGACGTACCTCAATACGTTGTTCCCGAACGGGCTTTCAACCTACGAATATCAGGGTTAATTCAGTTATATGACGTAGGCCGTCGGTTATTCAGACTGGGTAACCGACGGCGCACGTTTTGAATTTCTTCAAGTTCGACGTTGGCCACGATGACGGTGTCTTCAGTCGCAGGGGCGGCGGAAAGAATCCGGCCCCAGGCATCAACGATCATCGAATGACCATGGCGAGCGACGCCATCAGGACTTTGCCCCCACTGATTGGGTGCAATCATGACAACTTGATTTTCAACGGCGCGGGCGCGCACTAAAAGTTCCCAGTGATCTTTTCCGGTTGAGGCAGTGAATGCACTCGGTAAACAAATAACCGTTGCACCTTGCAATGTTTCAACACGAAATACTTCGGGAAATCGTACGTCATAACAAATAGTGAGACCAACCGTTACATCTGGTTGTTGAGGAATCACATTGGCGGACACAAACGTTTTCTCGCCTGGCGTGTAGGTATCTGATTCACAGGAGCGAACATCATCTAGTTCAACATCAAATAAATGAATCTTGCGATATGCCCCGAGCAACTGTCCTTGCGCATCAAAGAGCGCGGCGGTGTTGAACAGTTGCTCGCCATCTTTTTCGGGAAATGTTCCCGGTTGCAATGCAATTCCAAGTTCCTTCGCTAACGAAGCCGCCCATTGCATAAGCGGGCCATCAAGAGTTTGGGCGTAATTCGCACCATCGGCGGCGCGCACCATGGCGGTAAACATTTCTGGAAGCGAAATAAATTCCGCACCTTGTTTGGCGGCGTGACGAATGAGTTGATCAGCCCGCGCAATGTTGTCATCGACTGATGGTGAACAACGAAGTTGCAGGGCCGCCAGTT
>CAYOHV010000327.1:0-1736 GCA_964403825.1 uncultured Bifidobacterium sp.
GTAATGGTGTCAGACCGAAGTTCTGACGTACCGGGAAAGTTGGCGGGGGAGAGCGATCTAGTCACGTTGAAAGTTTCTCGCGAAACGCGCAGTGATCGGGGGACCGGTCGGCATTCTTGTGGGTCTGCGCACTAACTTGGGCCCATGTCGCCGCAGCGTCCGCCCTTCCAACGAGCCCCTATTGGAGGGGAGATCGATTACCGCTTGGCGCGTCAACATTTACTTTCAGAATTTCGTAAAGGTCGACTTGCGCAACATGAAATCTGTGATGCGCATCCTGAACTCGTACGTGCGGCAAAAAACGTTGGTCAGGTGACAAAAGAATTTTGTCCGGTCTGTGAAGACGACAACTTGGTATTGGTTTCGTATGTCTTCGGCCCGAACCTGCCGGCCTTCGGTCGTTGTATCAGCGAGAAAAAAGAACTCATGAAATTTTCTCGGGCTCGCGATGGCGAATATTCCTGTTATGTGGTGGAGGTGTGCCCGAGTTGTCGATGGAATCATCTCGCTCGCACCTTTGTCCTCAATCCAGCCCGCTCTGCCTGACTACGGCCAAAAAGTCAGCAAAGGGCTGATTTAGACGGACCGTAGGTCTGCGATTCTTTGCACTAGCCGTTGATGGGTGTAGCGTTTTATTGACCGCCGGTAGCTGAGGAGCACTGGACGGACAAGGAGAAACTCATGACCACTCGAGTCACTGTTCCGGCAGTTGCGGGTCGAAAAGTCAGTCGCGGCGATGTGCCGTTAGTGATGGTCACGGCTTACGACGCACCGAGCGCGCAAATTGCTCATGAAGCAGGTATCGACATCATTTTGGTGGGCGATTCCGTTGGCATGGTTGTCCTTGGTTATGAAGACACGTTGCAAGTAACCGTTGATGACATGGCTCATCACACCGCGGCTGTTGCGCGTGCCAAACCTTCTTCGCTGGTTGTCACCGATTTACCGTGGCTCAGTTATCACGTTTCGGTTGAAGAAACAGTGCGCAATTCCGCTCGTCTTATTCGCGCCGGGGCCCAAGCAGTGAAACTTGAAGGTGGAAAGAAACGAGTGCCGATGGTTTCTGCACTTATTGATGCTGAGATTCCCGTCATGGGACATATTGGTCTCACACCGCAATCAGTGAACGCCATGGGCGGTTTCAAAGTTCAAGGTCGTAAACAAGAAGCGGCCCAGCAACTCATTGAAGATGCCATTGCCCTTTCCGAGGCAGGTTGCTTTTCGCTTGTAATTGAAGGAGTTCCAGCGGAAGTTGCCGCCGAGATCACCCAAGCGGTGAACATTCCAACTATCGGTATTGGTGCCGGCCCGCAATGCGATGGACAAGTTTTGGTCTTCCACGATGTTCTTGGTGTTCAAGATCGTGTATTGCCCAAATTTGTTCGTCAATACGCCACCGTGAAAATTGATTCGGTGAAAGCACTGGGTGCCTATGCCGATGATGTTCGCACCGGCGCATTCCCCGATGCACGCGAGTCGTATTCAGTCAAGAAGCGCAATGCCGAATCGGTGCCGTTCTATCCGAATGTTTCGCCGTCTGCGTGAAACGATTAGTTGCTGTTGTCTTTGTTCTTGTCGCGATTGCGACAAGTTGTTCATCGTCTCAAGATGAAACGAAACAGTCAGCATCACAATCAGCATCACAGTCAACGACGCAATCGTTATCGCAAAATGTTTTGCCCTTGCGCGATGTTTTTACGCGTCGAACAGTTGAAGTAACGGCTCCTAATGCCACG
>CAYOHV010000328.1:0-1733 GCA_964403825.1 uncultured Bifidobacterium sp.
GTACCTTTCACCCACCGTGAGCGAAGGCGTCGGCGAGCGGAACTTCTTCCACCGACATAGAAACTCGCTCGCGGATTTTCTTGGCGGGCAACATCGCAATTAAGACCACTCCCACCAACATGAATGGAATGACAGCGCGGAAGCCGGTTGCCAACGACGATGCAAACGCGTCTTTCACAATCACTTGAGCCGGAGCCGAAAGTTCGGCGATCTTTGCTGGTGAACCTTGCAATTCACTGGCGGGTAATCCCGGCAGATCTTTACTCACCGTCGAAAGCAGCGCATTGGTGAAGACGCTACCCACAACGGCCACGCCCATGGCATTGCCCAGCACGCGGGCGAGCATTACTGCCGATGTCGCCGAACCGACATCTTGGGGATTAGTGAATCGATGAACAACAAACAAAAGCGTTTGCATTACAAAGCCGATTCCCGCGCCACCGACCATGGCAAACAACACGATGAAAAGGGCCGAAGTTGATGCGGTAATCGACGAAAGCAAGACGAACGACGTAACGCATAACAATGAACCAATAAAGGGAAGCATTTTGTGTCCCCCGAATCGGTCGGTGAGTTGCCCCGCCATCAATGTTGTGAAGGCAGAAGTAAAAGCAAACGGGCCGAGCAACAAACCGGCTTGTGTTGCATCCATTCCCGCAACCGCTTGAAAGAACAAAGGCGGATACACAATTGACGCACCAAACGCCATGCCGGTGGTCAGGTTGGCCATCAGCGCTAAGAAACTGGCGCGTTGGGAAAAAATCCGCAGCGGCATCAATGGAACAGGAGCACGTGTCTGACGAAAACCGAAGGCAAGACCAGAAGCGACGGCCAAACCAAGTAAGCCCAACGTACGGAAACTAAGCCACACCACTGGGCCGCCGGTGCCACCGATAGCCAACAACGTAGATGCGGCCGTTACTCCTAACAAAGCGGCGCCGAGAAAATCGATTTTCTGTTTGCGATCGAAAACTGATTTCGGAGCAAAGAACAGCGTGAACAGACAGAGCAAACCACTCGGAATATTTACAAAAAAGGCGAAGCGCCAAGAAACTGTGTCAGTGAAAAAACCACCGGCGGTTGGCCCCAAAATTGATGTGATCGCAAAGACGATTCCGGTGTAACCAAGATAACGACCCAACTTCTCTGCTGGGACAACGTCGGAAACTAACGCCATACCTAACGCGGTAATGCCGCCGGCACCAAAACCTTGAAGTACGCGAAAGGCAATAAGCATTTCCATCGATTGCGCCGCACCGCAAAGAACCGACGCAAAAATAAACGTCGAGACGGCAATGGTGAACATACGACGACGCCCAAAAACGTCGCCCACTTTTCCGAACAATCCCATGGTCGTTACTTGAGCCAACAAATAACTCGTTGTGAGCCAGGGCAATAAACGGACGCTACCCAACTCGGCCAAAATTGATGGCGCGGCCGTTGCAACGATCGAGCCATCAAGGCCAGAAAGCGTCAGGCCAAGGAGCACGCCAAAGAAAACGAACAACATACGGCGATGCGACATGAATTACTTCACTTACCGCGTGCGGCACGACGTTCGGCGTCGGCAGCATTGTGTTTTTTCATCGTTCCTAACGGATCGGCTTTAAACGATTCAACTGAACGTTGGTGCCCGGCTAACGCTTGAAATTCAGAACCGGCGCGGATGGCAGAACGGACTCCCATAATTTCTGCTTGACGATGCACAAGTCGTTTGTTGATCTGCGCCAAGT
>CAYOHV010000329.1:0-1730 GCA_964403825.1 uncultured Bifidobacterium sp.
CGCCGAGTAGCAATCCAGCTCCGTTAGTCACTGCAACTTTCACCGGGTAAGTTCCGTTTGCAGAAAAATCTTTTCGACCAATTAACAAATCGCTTCGTCGGTTCGATGACACTTTTGTGAATTTAAAAAAGTTTTCCTGGGCGGCGGCTCCAAGGGTGATGTTCGGGGTGGTGACGGGCAGTGCGTTTTTCGTGCGACGCCATCACCCCTTTGGGCACACAGATACAGAACGGGGTTCGATTGTGTCTGGGATTTCGAATGACGAAACGGTTACAACCAGCCCAAATGCCGTTGCCTGAATAGTTTCGGATGTGGACTGGAAGTATGATTAATTTTCGTCAACGGAAAATATATCCAAGACAAAAAAAAGATTTAACTTTTGTGGTTTATCTTTCGGGCATAGAGAAGGCAAAAAATGGGCACAGTTGGGCGGAACGCGTTGCGTTTATTTATTGCGGTTGCGGTGATGGCGACTGCATTGGTTGGCGTAAGCACTATTTCTAATGTCGAACAAGCAGCTGCGAGCCATATCACTGGCTCAGTAGGTACTGCAGAATTTCATCGTCACAATGATGGAACTAGTGAAGTTCACATCATTGCGATTGAGACAGCTCGCTGGGACAGAAACGCAACGTTCTCGGCCCCCTCAATTTACCAGTGGAATGGCTCAGCCTGGGTGGGCTTCAATCCGCCGGCTTCATGCGGCGCCCACACCTCGGCACAAATGATTGTCGAAGATGAAAATACAGATCCCTCGTTACGCATCGTTGTAACCGGACAGTATTCATCGTCAACTACAAAGGTGACACTTGATTCGACTTGTTGGCCCGACAACAAGTATCTCTTCTCATTCGGCGATTGTTGTCGAGTAGGCGGAATCCTAAACAACGGTTCTGCGTCCACCAGTCTTGAATATGTCATTCGTGTTGGCGGACCGTCTGATACGTCGGCACCGTCATTCAATGCCTCGTTCCTCAATAACGTTGCCTATGGCTTACAAAGTTCTTTTAACCAGTACTTAAATGCGCTCGGGCAAAATAATTCTGCCGTTACGTATGAAGTGGTTACTAACACGGGTTCGGGACTTTTTGAAAATGGATCCGATCCACTTCCATGTTCGACTTTGAACGGAACTACAGGACTCTTCACCATTCGTTGGCAGGACTGCCCAGGTGCTGATGACAACGCCAAACAAGCAGCGTTTTCAACGGCATACGGTGGCGGAACGCCGCAGAGCCCTTCGTACTACTCGTTCAAAGTCAAGGTCACCGATGCGAACGGAAATATTTCAACTCGCGATGTTCTCTTCAAGTTTGCGGTGACCAATAATCAACCACCAGTCATCACACCGTCGGCCAGTTGTGCTGCTTTGGCATTACAGGGTGGATCGCCAACGACCATCGTGTTCAATGCCACGGATCCGAATAGTGGTGAGTTGATCAACTTCGTCACGAATCAACTTCCAAGTTGGGCTACGTACACAATTAGCGGTGCGAATACAACAAACCCGATTGGTACTCTGACATTGAATCCGCCGGCTGGACTTGATGATGTGGCGCAGATTGTGATTTCTGCTTACGACAACAATGCGTTCTCGTTGTCATCATCAACCCAATGCAACATTGTTGTCGGTAATGCAGTGTTGCCGGGCTTCGAAATCACGCCGGTACAAGAAGTTGTAGCGCAGCCAGTCGCATTACCCACGTTCACAGGCTAAGGTTCGGCGCTTC
>CAYOHV010000330.1:0-1722 GCA_964403825.1 uncultured Bifidobacterium sp.
CGTTGTACCGTTGATGGCGAGGAGACGGTATGGGCAACGCTGAAAGCGAAAATTCAGGCGATATCGATTTTGCTGCGCTCGTTGCCGACCACCAACGCGAAACCGACGAAAAGAAATCGGCGAAAAAATCCAACGGTACTTCAGCGCGCAAAAGCGATGCTCAAAGTGATTCGTCGTCGGCATCAGAAAAATCATCCGGTCGGTTTTGGAGTTTTTGGTTTCCGGCCAGCGTTATTGGCGCGGTGGTGCTTCTTCCGTTGTTGGTGTGGTTTGGGTTTCGCACGATTTTGCAATCGACCGATGGTGATTTAGTAAAACGCGTCACCGATCCGGCCGCGCCCGGTTATGAAGCGGCCGTGGATTACACGCCAACCAATATCGTTTATCAACTCGATGCCGATGGACAAGTGACATCAACCTTTATTGATGCGCAAACATCACAAACTTCAACGGGCCTTTTGTTTTTACCGCCGGGATTAATGGTGAAAACAGAATTTGGTGACTATCCAATTTGGAATCTGTACCAACTTGTGGGCGCCGATGTCACGTCATCAAACTTGTCGGGCGTGGTGAAACTCGGTTTTCAAGAGTCAATAGTTCTTACTGCGGCGGAACTCACAGCGGTGCAGCAACCATTTGGTTCTTTAACCTTTACCATTCCCGATCCCGTGCGCTCGGCATCGGGTGCCCAGTTGTTTGCTCAAGGAACGGTCACCGTTTCACCGCAGCAGGCCCCAACATTTCTTTCGGCACGCGGACCGCGTGAACCGGAAGTAAATCGCATGTTGCGCCAAGAGCAGTACTGGAAAGCATTTGCGGCGGCCTACAAAAAAGCACCGCAACTTCTGAATGTTCCTGTCGATCGCGGCATTGGTCGCGTCATCGCCACCTTTAATGTTGCGCAACTCTCCGTTGAGTCAATTCCCGTTATGGCCGCACAATCATTTCCTAATCAGCCGCCGCGTTTTGTGGCGAATGAAGATGGAACGGCCCGTGTGGTGGCCAACATTGTTCCGTTCCCGGATGGTGGCGGTTCCCGTCCACGATTGCGAGTGCTCGATGGAACCGGACAATTAAATAATGGTGTTGATGTGGCGTTGTTGTTAGCGGCGAACGGTGGACAAATTGCCAAGATCGGAAACGCCAAGTCATTCGGAATCGCCGAAACTGAAGTTGTTTATTACGACGGAACTTCGGAAGAGACTGCGCAAAAGTTTCTCGAAGTTCTCGGTGTCGGCAAATTATCGAAGAGCGATAAATCAAATGCGGCCGGCGATATTGTGGTGATTCTTGGTGAGGACTATCTCAGAAAATGACTAACAGCCTTGATTTACCTACCGCTATAGCGATCGCCGCCAATGGCAAGACTGATTCCGAAACAGTCATTTTGGAAGTTGGCGAAGTGCTCGCCATAACGGGCTGGTTTGTCGTGACTTCGGGGGCCAATAGCCGCCAAGTGAGAGCGATCACTGAAGAAATCGAACGCTCACTGGATGAAGCCGGTGGACCGAAACCACAGCGCATCGAAGGGCTCGATGATTGCAAATGGGTTCTCATGGATTACGGCGACGTCATCGTGCATATCTTCGATAACGACACCAGAGATTTTTATGATTTGGAACGCCTATGGCGAGATGTCCCGCGGGTTGAGTGGAGCTAAGGGGAATTGAACCCCTGGCCTCTTCCATGCCATGGAAGCGCTCTACCAACTGAGCTATAGCC
>CAYOHV010000331.1:0-1720 GCA_964403825.1 uncultured Bifidobacterium sp.
AGCAAACACGCTAAAAATGTCGCCTATGGCAAAACCAATGGACGGCATACGCATTCTTGATCTTTCGACCGCGCTTACCGGTCCTTATCCGGCTGCTCTTATGGCCGACCAGGGAGCGGAAGTTATAAAAATCGAAAAGCCGGGCTTAGGTGATCTGGCGCGCTGGGTCGGCGTGGCGGTGAATGGCGTTTCGGCGCTCTATCAAAGTTGCAATCGCGGCAAACGATCAGTCGTCGTTGATATGACCACGCCGGAAGGTGTGGAGATTGTGAAAGCAATTGCCGCCACCTGTGATGTTGTCATTCAAAATTTCCGTCCCGGTGTTGTTGAACGATTAGGAATTTCATACGACGATCTTTCGGTTGGGCGCGATGATCTTGTGTATTTATCGCTTTCCGGATTTGGCAGTGACGGTCCTTATGCGACGCGCGGCGCCTATGACACGGTGATTCAGGCGTATGCCGGTATGGCAAGCACACAAGCCGATCCCGATATTGGTGAACCGGTTTTTATTCGCCAAACGGTGGCCGACAAAATTACCGCTCTTTATGCTTCGCAAGCATTAGCAGCTGCGTTGTTGGCTCGTGAACGCAATATGGGCGGTCAACATATTGAGTTGTCAATGACTGACGCAGTCGTTTCGTTTTTATGGGCCGATGCTGCGGGTAACGAAGTCATGATGGATGCCGATGGTTCAATGAATTCGAGTTTCGCTCAGGGCTCGAAACCATTTCGGTTTAAAGATGGATGGGGAATTGCCACGCCTACTTCCGATGCCGATTTCCACGGAATGTGTGAGGCACTTGGTGTTGAAGGACATGAAGATCCACGCGTGGCCACCATTGGCGAGCGGCGTAAACATCCCGAAGTAACGGCCGACATTATGCGTAAGTGTCATCAAGCCTCAGGAAATTTCACCTGCGCCGAAATTGAAAAGCGAATGGAAGACGGAAAAGTTCCGTTTGCGTTAGTTGTTTCACCAGCAGAGTTACCCAACGATCGTCACGCGCAAGCCATTGGACTTTTCGAGGAGTTTGATCACCCCCGTGGTGGACGAGTGCGTCAGCCGCGACACCCAGCGCGTTTTGCCGGAACACCGGCGGAATTGCAAACGGTGTCACCTGGTCTTGGTGAACATACTGACGAAGTGCTGGCCGAATTTGGTTTCGGCGATCGCATCGAACAATGGCGCGCCGCCGGAATTATTGCTTAAGCCGTTTTACGAAAGCGCTGAACGTAAATCTGATCCTGCGGGTGGAACCCAAAGTCCAGCATTAACGTTGGCGCGCAATTGTTCTGGTGATGTGGCGCCAGCAATAACGGATGCAATTGCCGGTTGCGCGGCTAAGCCACCCATTGCAACGTCAAGCAAGGTGGCGTCATGTTCAGCGGCCCATTGTTCAAGTTTTTCCACTTTGTCGAACATGGCGTCAGTGAGGAGATGTTTCATTCCCCAAGCAGCAATGCGTCCGTCTTCGGGTGCTTGTTGACCGCGGGAATATTTGCCCGTTAATAAACCACTGGCCAACGGAAAATACGGGAGTTGTCCGAGGCCGAATCGTTGGCAGGCTCCGAGGACATCGGTTTCGGCTGCCCGCTCAATCAAGTTGTAATGGTTTTGCGCGCTGACGAATCGATTCAGACCGGCCTGGCGCGCCGTCCAATCGGCATCGGCAATTTGCCAACCGGTGAAATTTGAATTGCCGATATAACGAACTTT
>CAYOHV010000332.1:0-1667 GCA_964403825.1 uncultured Bifidobacterium sp.
CGCGTGAGTATGTCATTGCGATTTGATGCCACAACGAATTGCGTAATCGGTACGCCCATACGTTGGGCGCCATAGCCAGCAAAAACATTGCCGAAATTTCCAGTGGGTACCGAAAATGCCACTGGCGATCCGGCATGCGCGCCCACTTTCACGGCACTCGTCACGTAATAAACGATTTGTGCCATCACGCGCGCCCAATTAATTGAGTTCACGGCGGAAAGATTGCGACGAGTACGAAAATCATTATCGGCGAAAAGCGCTTTTACGATGTCTTGGCAATCATCAAAGGTGCCTTCAATCGCAATGTTATGAATGTTGGCCGAAGTAACTGTTGTCATCTGACGACGTTGCACTTCCGAAACACGACCGTAGGGATGAAGAATAAAAACCTCAGCGCATTCGCGATCCTTTAGCGAGTCAATTGCTGCTGATCCGGTATCACCCGAAGTTGCGCCCACAATGGTGACTTTTTCGCCCCGACGCGACAACTCATGATCGAAAAGTCGACCCACTAGCTGCAGGGCAATGTCTTTAAAAGCCAACGTCGGTCCGTGGAACAACTCGGCAATAAACATTCCATCGAGTTCAACTAAAGGAACAACTTCGTCATTGACGAACGTGGCATAAGAATCGTGAACGATTTTTTCGAAATCACCACGATCAATTGAACCTTCAACAAAAGGCCACATAACGTCCACGGCCACCTGCGGATATGACATTGAAGCAAAGCGCTGCAAGTCACCCACGGTGAGTGATGGCCAAAATTCAGGCACATAGAGACCGCCGTCTGTGGCTAAACCGGCCAACAACACATCGGCAAAATTCAATTCGGGCGCCGAACCGCGCGTACTGACGTATTTCATTCGACAACGACTCCGTCAGAAAGAACACGAATAACACTGCCGATCGTGCGCACGGTATCGACGGAACGCAGCGCATCGAGCGTTTGCGCCACTGCAGATTCATGCGCGGGATGAGTTATGAAATCGAGACGCGCTACTCCATCACCGCCGCCATCTTGTTCCATTGACGCAATCGAAACGCCGCGTTCGCCAAAGACATTGGCAATGGCCGCTAACACACCCGGACGATCCTCAACCAAAAGCGAAAGGAAGAACGCATTCACTAATTCAGGAAGTGGCCGAATTGGCAAACGCACAAATCCCCCAATGGATGCATGTGCTCCACGAGATAAATTCACCGCCGCGTCGACGGCATCGCCAAGGACTGCCGAAGCAGTGGGTGAACCGCCAGCTCCTCGCCCGTAAAACATCAACTCGCCTACCGCGTCACCTTCAACTACGACGGCATTGAAACTTTCGCGCACCGAGCCAAGCGGATGCGTAATGGGAATCAAACAAGGATGCACGCGTACCGAAAGCGAGTCAGGTGCATGGAAACGTTCGGCCGTGGCCAACAACTTGATGACATAACCGTGGCGATGCGCAAACGAAATATCGTCGGCAGAAATTTGCGCAATACCCTCACAACTCACGTCTGCGCTGGTTACCGATGCACCAAATGCAATCGCCGCAATGATGGCAATCTTGGCCGCCGCGTCGTGTCCGTCAATATCGGCCGAAGGATCAGCCTCGACGTAACCAAGACTTTGTGCTTCGGCAAATGCCTCGCTGTACTGCGCGCCACTTTCGGCCATGCGAGTCAGG
>CAYOHV010000333.1:0-1658 GCA_964403825.1 uncultured Bifidobacterium sp.
AATGAACTGCAGCAGTATCTGCAATTACCCGAGTCGCCTTTGCGGATTGAGTGTTTTGATATGAGTCATATCCAAGGCACTGATTACGTCGGTTCGATGGTGGTGATGGAGGATGGCATTTGCGTACCTCGTCAATATCGACGCTTCAAAATTCGCGGTCCGCAAGGCAACGATGATTTCGCCGCTATGGAAGAAGTGCTGACGCGTCGCTTCCAAGCGTTTTTAGATGAGCGCGAGAAGCCCGTCGACGAACGTTCCGCCAAATTCGCTTATCCGCCCAACTTGTTGGTGGTTGACGGTGGCAAAGGACAACTCGGTGTGGCGGTAAAAGTCCTTTCCGCACTCGGCCTCGAAGAAGAAATTCACATTGCCTCGCTGGCAAAACGATTTGAAGAGGTATTCGTTCCCGGTCAATCCGAGCCGCTGGAAATTCCCCGTGGCAGCGAAGCACTTTTCCTTTTGCAGCGCTTGCGCGATGAAGCCCATCGTTTCGCCATTCGTTATCACCGCGAACTTCGCAATAAGCGAATGACGGGCTCGGTATTAGATGGCATCAGCGGATTAGGTGAAGCGCGCAAAACACGTTTGCTCACCGAACTCGGCGGAATCACGGCCGTGAGACGAGCCACACTCGAAGAATTACAACAACTCAGTTGGTTGCCTGACACAGTGGCCCAAGCAATCTGGGACAAGATTCATAAATGACAATGTCGAGCGACGAAAACGCGCAACTTTGGGAGCGTCATGCCGATTGGTGGCAGCGCGAGTTCACCAATGGTGTTGATCCGGAATACACCGAGCAAATTCTGCCTTTGGTCTGTGAGTGGACAAAAGGTTTTGCCAAAGTTCTGGAAGTCGGCACAGGTGAAGGTCAAGTAGCGCGTGCCATTGCCACAGCGAATGGTGCCGACGTCGTCGGCATCGATCCCACCGAAAACCAAATCGCGGAAGCAATTCGTCGCGGCGGTGGACCGAGTTATCAAAAAGCGGGCGCTGAATCGTTACCGTTCGCTAACGGCGAGTTCGATGCGGTGGTGTGTTGTTTAGTTTTCGAACATATCGACGATGTTGAAACGGCCCTTAGTGAAGTGGCGCGTGTTCTGCGCCCGGGCGGTCGTTTTGTTTTTTGTTTGAATCATCCTCTGTTACAAACACCAAACTCGGGTTGGATTGACGATCAGATGTTGGATCCACCCGAACAATATTGGCGTATTGGTGAATACCTGAAAGAAACGGCCACGATCGAAGAAGTGGAAAAAGGCGTTTTTATTCGCTTCGTTCATCGTCCGTTACATCGTTATATCAACACCATGTCCGCGAATGGATTATTCCTTACGCAAATGTTGGAGCCAGCACCTCCTCCGGGTTTCGTGGCGCGTGCTACCGAGTATTTCAATGTGCAATCCATCCCGCGCTTGTTAGTGCTGGTGGCCGAAAAGCGCGTTGATCATCAGTGAGCGATAGCGTTAAAGCGTGAGTGAGTTCGTCGTCATCACCGGAATGTCGGGAGCAGGCCGTTCGCAGGCTGCCGATATTTTCGAAGACCTCGGCTATTTCGTTATCGATAATCTTCCGCCGGAACTCATTCCTAAAGTTGCTGAATTAGCGCAAGCTCCGGCGTCGTCGATTGGCAAAGTTGTTTTGGTGGTGGGAACGGG
>CAYOHV010000334.1:0-1654 GCA_964403825.1 uncultured Bifidobacterium sp.
AACACTCAATCCGCAAAGGCGACTCGGGTAATTGCAGATACTGCTGCAGTTCATTAAGGGCTTTGGCGCGGCTGTTGTGATCCGACGCACGTTTTAAACGATGACGATTGAATTCTTCTTTGGCGTTTTGTGCCACTGTCTCCATCAACTGACGACGATCACCGCGCTGAGGCACGCGCAGCGAGACTTTCGTTTCTCGCATCGACGTCAACCATTGTTCAAAAAGCTCAGTATCCGAACAATCATGAGAGACCAAAACTTCTTTGGGATAACCCATGGATGGTGGATCGCTATAAAGACGTTCCAAAACGCGATCAGTTAATTCATCAGCGGCCAAATCTTCGGTGCGATCCAGAATGAAACCTTTGCGACCCACTACCCGACCACGGCGTACATAAAACACCTGGATAGATGCTTCGAGATCGTCACCTTCTATGGCAATGACATCGAGATCATCTTCACGAGCCGAAACCATCTGTTGTCGTTCGATGACTTTTTGCACTGCGCCAAGCCGATCGCGCCAGCGAGCCGCTTTTTCGAATTCGAGATTGTCACTCGCTTCTTTCATTTCGGCTTCGAGGTGTTTGATCACCTCATCGGTGTCGCCTTCGAGAAACGAAATGAGATCTTTAATTAATTCGTCGTATTGCTCTTTGGTTACTTCACCAACACAAGGACCGGCGCACTTTTCAATATGGAACAACAAACACGGCCGCCCAAGTTTTTCGTGGCGATTGAATTTGTTATCCGAACACGTGCGAATGGGAAACGTGCGCAATAACAAATCAAGCGTGTCGCGAATTGCCCACGCCGCAGAATACGGTCCGAAATAACGCACGCCAGAGCGACGATCACCACGCATCACCGTGGCCCGCGGCCATTGCTCATTCACTGTGACCGCTAAGAAGGGATAACTCTTGTCATCGCGTAGATCGACATTGAAACGCGGTTCATGTTCTTTGATGAGGCTGTATTCCAACATGAGCGCTTCAAGTTCATTACGAACACAGATCCACTCGACGGTCTCTGCGGTAGTGACCATTTGCGCGGTACGCGGCGGCAAATTCTGCGGATCTTGGAAGTAATTCGACAGGCGCGAGCGCAGGCTTTTGGCCTTGCCGACATAGATGATGCGACCGTTGGAGTCTTTGAATTGATAGGAACCCGGTTCGTCAGGAATGGTTCCAGCAGGCGGTCGTTGCACCATTTTCGACATGGTACGACCCAACCGAGGCATTTCACCGATTAACCACCTAAACTGACGATGCCGGCCTGGTATCCGGCGAATTTCAAGATCCGAGGCCGACAACCCCGAGGCGTGGCGACCAGGCTGCCCCCTCCGGCCACTATCGGATCTCCGCTTGCAGTAATCAGACCCTGGATGTGCCAACAAAATGCTTCGGCTTCAACTTCCGCTCAGCGAGCGGTACCGCGACGCAACACCCAATGATCTGGCCGACCGTATTGCCGCGGCAAAAAACGCATTAGGTGAGCGTCTCTTCATCCTTGGTCATCACTATCAGCGCGATGAAGTTATGCGTTGGGCTGACGCTCGAGGCGATTCGTTCCGACTTTCGGTCTTGGCGCAAGAGCGACCACAGGCCGATTACATCGTTTTCTGCGGTGTTCATTTCATGGCCGAATCGGCCGACAT
>CAYOHV010000335.1:0-1625 GCA_964403825.1 uncultured Bifidobacterium sp.
TTCCTTCGTTTTTGCGAAAAAAGCGTTGCTCACTTTGGAGATCTGATTGACAAAGCCTGCACGATTAATGAGCCCAACATTGTCAGTTTCATGGGTTACCAAATGGGATTGTTCCCGCCGGCGGCTACCGATGATCGTCAGTTCGCCCAAGCAAACGAAAACTTTGTGCGCGCTCATCGCGGTGCGGTAGATGTCTTGCGCGCTGGTCCTGGCAATTTCCCCGTTGGACTCACTCTTTCAATGACGGATTATCAAGCAGTTCCGGATGATGATGCTGATGCGGTGCAACAACGAAATAACTTGCGCGCCATCATGGAAGATCAGTTTTTAGATGCTGTTCAAGGTGATGATTTCCTTGGGGTGCAGGTTTATAGCCGTCAACGAGTTGGCCCGAAAGGTGTGATCGGTCCGGAACCGGGCCGCGAAGTTCTTCCTATGGGTTATGAGTTTTGGCCGCAATCACTCGAAGCCTGTCTTCGTTACGCGTGGGCCTATACCGGCGGCAATGTGCCGTTATCAGTTACCGAAAACGGCATCGGAACGAACGACGATGCGCAACGGATCGAATATGTGAAACAAGCGCTCGAGGGTGTGCTTCGTTGTCTTGACGATGGCCTTGCCATCGACGGCTATACCTACTGGTCGCTGATGGACAATTTCGAATGGGCGTTTGGCTATCGACCGCGCTTTGGAATTATTTCAGTCGACCGCGCAACACAGCAGCGAGAAGTGAAGCCCAGCGGCACTTGGCTTGGCCGCGTTGCTCGCGCCAATTCACTAGTCGAACCATAAAAGGCCAGCCTCGACACACTGGTGCGCTCGCTATGGGCTACATTGCGAGGTTATGAAAAGTATTACTAACAAATCGGCTGGCAATGCGGATAGAGGCTTGGGTCCATTCAAGTATTGGTGGGTCGCCCTTTTTGTGTCGGTTATTTCTGTCGTTGCCTTGTTTTTCACTATTAAGCCCGCATCGGCTGTTGGGTTTCTTTCTGTTTCACCATCAACGGTCGACGGAAAAACTCCAATCTCCGTTCAACTTTATGAATGGCCAGCGGGCGAAGTGGTGGTGACACTTTGCAGTGTTGCGAAACCAACCGAATGTGCACCACAACAAAAAGGAACCGTCGCTAAGGGCGAGAATCTTTTTCTTGATTACCAAACAACTGGTGCCAAAGATTGTCCTTGTCGTTTAGAAGTGAAACAAGTCAACGGTCAAGAAGTTAAATCAATTGAGTTAGATAAAGCCTCTGACGAACAAGCAGGCAGTGCACAGGGATCTTCTGGCGGATCGTCTTCGTCATCAAAACTGATCATTGCCGGCATTGTTCTTGTCGTTTTATTAATTGCTCTCGCCATTGGCGTGGTGTCTCGTAAACGAACGCCCGAACGTGGAGCCCACCGCGCCCAACCTGGCGACCGGAAATGAACTGATGCAATTTACATAGCCACCTGCACAGTCATTTTCGATAGCGGACCCATGCATTCCCTCATGCGTGGGTCCGCTCTATTTTCGGGTTTCGTTACTTACGCAGAGTAACGAGTAGGGTTTTTCCCGATTGAGAGGTCTCTATGCCCCACGAACTTCGTCAGGAGTTCCCGCACGGATCAAAAACGGAAACCCC
>CAYOHV010000336.1:0-1599 GCA_964403825.1 uncultured Bifidobacterium sp.
GGCAATCTCGATTCGAAAAGCGGAAATGAAGTGTTGTCGTTTATGCGTCGCGCCGTTGACGATTACGGACAAACCATTGTCATGGTTACTCACGATCAAATTGCCGCCAGTTATGCCGACCGTGTCGTGTTTTTGGCCGACGGCAAAATTGTCGATGAACTTGAATCGCCGACGGTTGATTCAATCATTGATCGCATGAAGCGTCTCGGGGCCTAACGTGCTGAAAGTCACCATTCGGGGTTTGCTCGCTCATAAGGTTCGGTTGATTGCTACGGCAATCGCCGTTCTTTTGGGCGTCGCCTTCATGACGGGCACGCAAGTTCTTACCTCTTCAATTAGTGCAAGTTTCGACAAAGTCTTTGCCGATGTTTATGCATCAATTGATGTTGTGGTTCGTTCTACGAATCGAATTGAGACTCCCTTTGGTGACGAGCGCACGCGAATTTCCGCCGATGTCATTCCCACCATTTCCAATGTGAATGGTGTTGCCGACGCGCAAGGTCAAGTAGTTGGCCAATTACGCGTACTCGATAAACAAGGAAAACCATTAGTGCCCGGACAAGGTCCGCCCAACTTTGGTTTGAATTGGCTCGGCGATTCACCGCTGAATGGTTGGACCATCGTTGAAGGCCGTGCGCCGATCAACGCCAACGACATTGTTCTCGATAAAAAATCCGCTGAGGACGGCAGTTACTCCGTTGGCGATCAAGTGGAAGTTTCTCTCTCCACCGGAAGTTCGATGTTCAATGTTGTGGGTATTGCCAAGTTCGGCAAACTCGATACTTGGGGTGGCGCGCAATCGGCGTTATTCCAAACAGAGGCACTACAAAACTTTTTAGGTGAACCCGGTAAATTCAACTGGATTTCCGTTGCTGGGAAAGACGGCGTTTCGCAATCGGAATTACAAGAACGAATTTCTTCCGTCATACCTTCTGATACCGAAGCTGTTACTGGCAAAGCATTTACGGCCGAAAGTCAGGATGCTTTCCAAAAACTGATCTCGGTCTTTAATACTTTCCTTTTGGTCTTCGCACTGATTGCACTTTTTGTTGGATCGTTCATCATTTACAACACGTTCTCGATCATCGTTGCGCAGCGCACTCGCGAACTTGCACTGCTTCGCGCTATTGGCGCGTCGCGACGACAAGTACTCCAATCAGTCATTGTTGAAGCATTAGTGGTGGGCTTGTTCGCTTCGTTCGTTGGCGCCATTTTGGGCATTGGCTTGGCCATTGGCCTGAATGCGTTATTGCAACAAGTTGGATTCTCTGGTCCGGATACGCCCATTGTGATTCCACCATCGGCGCTTATTAGTTCCATATTCGTGGGCACGTTCATCACGGTCGTCTCGGCGATTTTCCCGGCCCGACGAGCCGCATCGATTCCGCCCGTAGCCGCCATGCGCGATGTTGCCATCGATCGTTCCGGAGCTTCCCGCCGTCGCATCTTGATCGGCGTTGCCATGTTGATCATTGGTTTAGGTTCGCTCTGGCTTGGCCTCTTCGGTGACACCGATAACGCCTTGCAATTAGTTGGCGCAGGTGCCTTCTTCGTATTCATTGGCTTGACCATCATTGGTCCAACTGTTGCCTCGCCGCT
>CAYOHV010000337.1:0-1577 GCA_964403825.1 uncultured Bifidobacterium sp.
ACCGAAAGGCTAGTTCACCGCCGAACTAAAACGGAATCAGCGGCGCCCTTTGCCCTAGGCCCTTGATCCAAAAATGGCGGTACCGATTCGCACCATGGTGGATCCGGCGGCCACGGCGAGTTCCAAGTCATCGGTCATTCCCATTGAAATCTCGGGCACTTCGGCGCGCTGAGCCAGTTCGGCCAATTGGTCAAAACCTGCTCGGGTAAGGCCCTCATCGCCGAATGCGCCAACGCCCATAAGTCCGCAGACATTTAACTGATGCGAACGAGCGATATCGACTAGCGAGAGAGCATCGGCCGGCGCTACTCCCCCTTTTTGGGGCTCATGGGAAATGTTTACTTGGATCATGACCTTCGCACCGGGCGCCCGCTTCGCTAACTCTTCGATTAACGAAACGCGATCGATTGATTGCCAAATTGAAACAATGTCAACCAGTTGACGAATCTTGTTTGACTGCAAGCGTCCCAAAAAATGCCATTCAATTTGTTGGCGTTCTTCATCAGTGAGTTGCGCGTGTTTTTCTATGAGTTCTTGCGCGTAATTTTCACCGCAGCGAACCAAACCAAGATCTAGCGCGGCGCGCGGCGCGGAGACATCAAATCCTTTGGTAACGGCCACGATTTTTACGTCTTGAGAATG
The DNA here is from genome assembly GCA_964403825.1 of uncultured Bifidobacterium sp. GTDB lineage: Bacteria > Actinomycetota > Acidimicrobiia > Acidimicrobiales > Acidimicrobilacustridaceae > Acidimicrobilacustris. Next base: position 643 of record CAYOHV010000337.1, read on the forward strand.
AACAACATTGGCGATACGAGTACGCACCTGTTCAATGTTTTGCGCCACGATTTCTGGTGTCGTTGTTTTCATTCGATCCACGCCACTATTCCTTGACGCTGGTCTTCTTGGCGCCGCCGATGTGACCAGTACAGCGCATCATGGCACCCAGTGCATTGATCAACGCGGGCAACGATGTCGATACCGGCTTGAGCACAACTGGCGGCCACCGCCTTTGGCATATCTAACGCTGGCGTTTTCCACGCCGTCTGGCCACTGACATCGACATGTAGTTGCTTGGAAATCGCCAACACTTGTGCTTCATCGAATTCGTAACATTCCGGACCAATCGTGGCCGCTACATATGCCTGTAATGACTGCGCGCCCCGCTGCCGCAGAGATTGCGCTGTCGCAGCAAAAACATTGGCGACAACACCTTTCCAACCGCAATGCACGGCCGCAAAATAACCGTTGTCGGCCACCACAATTGCTGTTGCACAATCGGCACTGCGCACCGAAAGCGCGACATCGCTGCGGGCCGTCACAATGGCATCGGCATTTCCGGCCCAAAACATTTCACCGGCGCCAAGGGCGCGTAAATCTTCATCTTCAACAACCACCACTTGCGCGCCATGCACTTGCGTCGTGACAATCCAGGGACGCGCAATGATGGAGGCGCGCGTTGTCACCACATTCGGGTCGTTGAAATCGAAATTACCGTCAGCACGTGTTGTAGCCCGTACGCGCAATGTGCGCCCATCAGCGAGCGCACATTGCCACGATGTCACGTCGAACTACTGCAAAAAGGATGGAACGTCGAACTCGCCGTCATCACCAGAATCGTCGGCGCCCTTAAAGACATCACGGGCGATCGGACGAGCATCGCCACTACGACGCGGACGTGATTCCGAATCCCAGCGGTCGAATCCAGCGGCGATAACCGTGACGCGCACTTC
>CAYOHV010000338.1:0-1328 GCA_964403825.1 uncultured Bifidobacterium sp.
AGCCGTTTTAAGCGAAGGACAACAAGTGTTAGTTCCTTCTTCGCATTTGAAAGAACTAACACGACTTTTATCGAGTGCGGAAACGGTTGTTTTACGTCTTGGAGAACATGACGCGTCGTTTGAACTTGGAAACGTGCGCCTTATGTGTCAGTTACTCGACGGAGATTTTCCGAATTACCGCGGACTAATCCCAACGTCGTATCCCAATCGAGTTCATGTTGAACGTGAAGCATTCCTTGACGCTTTACGTCGCGTGCGTCTGTTAGCAAAAGATTCAACGCCGGTGCGGTTACACATCAAGGCCGACTCCATCGAGTTAGTTGCGATGAGCCCTGAAATCGGTCAAGCCCAAGAAGAAGTCGACGCCCGTAATTCTGGCGACGAATTAACCGTTGCGTTTAACCCTGAATATTTGGCCGCCGGTATCGATGTCACGGGTGGCGAAGAAATCACGTTGGAAACAATTGACGCTTCGAAACCAGCAATCATTCGCGGCGCCGGCGACGACAACTTCTTGTATCTCCTTATGCCCATTCGAGTTCCCTAAGACATTGCAACTCGATCGACTGTGGCTCACTGATTTTCGTTCTTACCGGTCCGCGGAAATTGAATTTTCTCCCGGTGTTACCGCCCTATTAGGACAAAACGGTCGCGGAAAGACAAACGTCATTGAGGCAATTAGCTACGTCACCACGCTGAGTTCATTTCGCGGTGCACCGAATGACGCAATGGTGCATACCGACGCGCAACAAGCAATTGTGCGCGCGCAAGGGAGTCGCGAAAACCGTTCGTTACTTATCGAATCAGAAATTTCCCGCACGGGACGCGGCCGCGCGTTTCTCAATAAACAGCGAGTAACAAAACGACGCGACCTTTTTGAGGCTCTGCGCGTTTCTGTTTTTTCGCCTGACGATTTAGAACTTGTTAAAGAAGGTCCGCAATTACGGCGTGATTATTTGGATTCCACGTTGGTTGCGCAACGCCCAGCACTCGACACATTACGCAGCGAATACGAGCGAATTTTGAAACAACGGAACGCCTTGTTACGTCAAGCGAACGGTCGACGGAGTGCCGATATCGAAATCACGTTGTCAGTGTGGGACGAAAAATTAACGAAAACCGGTGAAGCACTTGCCGCAGCGCGCCAACACCTACTCGACGTTTTACTTCCGTATGTACAAAAGGCGTATGACGATGTTGCACAACAACACGTTGAAATAAACATCATTTATGACGCGCCGTGGCAACACGTTGGTTTACAAAAAGCATTAGAAGAAAAACGCGACGAAGAATTTCGTCGCGGTGTTTCATTGGTTGGCCCTCATCGC
>CAYOHV010000338.1:1338-1560 GCA_964403825.1 uncultured Bifidobacterium sp.
TGTCGCGTACACAAGCATCACAAGGCGAACAGCGATCAATTGCGTTGGCTTTACGATTGGCGGCTCATCGATTGGTAGCCGACACGCTTGGTAGTCCACCGATCTTGTTGCTTGACGATGTGTTTTCCGAACTCGACCCAGTTCGCTCAGCGGCGTTGCTTCATCATCTGCCGGCTGGTCAGACCATTCTCACCAGCGCCACCGGCCTTCCCGAGGGCTCCA
>CAYOHV010000339.1:0-1555 GCA_964403825.1 uncultured Bifidobacterium sp.
TCGTTACTCGTAGCCCTCTATGTTCTTTCCGATTTCGGCGCCGTCGCCACAATGCGTTACGAATCGTTTACGTGGTCGATTTATGGCGCTTATCGCGCCGGTTTTAATCCAACTAGGGCAGCGACACTTTCATTGCTTCTCGTTTTGATTGCTCTTGCCATTGTTGTTGGCGAAGAGTTTGCCCGCGGACGCGCCAATTTGGCCTCCGTTGGTTCAACAACCGAGCGTCCGCCTTCCACACTTGATCTGCGTGTTTGGCGTTGGCCAACGTTTGCTGCGTTGCTTGTTGTGCCAATCGTTACGCTCGTGTTGCCGATTTTCTTCATTTGGCAGTGGTTCACCGATGGTGCAACCAAAGAAAACAATTGGTCGGAACTTTTCAATGCATTTGGCTCCACCCTTTGGGTCGCATTTTTAGCCACGGCAATAACAATGTTGTTTGCCGTACCCATTGCATTAGTAGCGGCACGTATCGCCAAGAAATGGGCGCTGGCTACAGACCGAGCAGTATTCGTTTTACATGCACTACCTGGACTCGTTATCGGCTTGGGCGTTGTAGCCGTCGGTATCCGCGCATTGCCTGGGCTTTACCAAAAGATTCCAATGTTGATTGCCGCGTATGTGATTTTGTATTTGTCGCTCGCCGTTGGTTCTATTCGCGCATCAATTGAACGCACGCCGTCGTCAATTGACGATGCTGCGTTGAGTTTGGGTTCATCGCGCTTGGAAGTGTTTCGTCGCATCACATTGCCCATTGCGGCACCGGGCATTCTTTCGGGCGCGGCGCTTGTCTTTCTCACGGTTGCCAAGGAACTTCCCGCCACAATCTTGTTGAAGCCAACGAGTTTCGAAACCTTGGCAACTGAATTGTGGACGCGCACAACCGTTTTCGAATTCGGCGCCGCCGCCCCCTATGCGATAGCGCTTATTTTGGTAGCGATGATCCCGACGGCGTTTTTATCGGTGCGAGGTTGGCAATGAGCGACGCTCTCGTACTGAGCAACATCAGCAAAAGTTTTGGATCTGTACGCGCGCTCGACGAAATTTCATTTTCCGTACCCGAACAAAGCATCACCGTCTTAATGGGCCCCTCAGGTTGCGGCAAAACCACCGCCTTACGCTGCATTGCTGGCTTTGAGCGACCCGAAGCGGGCGAAATAGTTTCCGGCGAAAAGGTTCTTAGTTCTGAATCGATTTTCTTGCGGCCCGAAGCGCGTCATATTGGCTTTGTGCCACAGGAAGGCGCGCTCTTCCCTCATCTCACAGTGGGTGAAAACATTGCCTTCGGATTGCCAAAAGGGCGCGGCCGAAACGATCGCGTCGCCCAAGTGCTGGCCTTAGTGGAATTAGACGGGTTCGAGAAACGTAAGCCGCATGAACTTTCCGGCGGGCAACAACAACGTGTCGCATTGGCGCGTGCTCTCGCCCCCCGTCCTGCGATTGTGTTGATGGACGAACCGTTTTCTGCCCTTGATGCTGCTCTCCGCCCCGAAGTTTGTGCACAAGTAACCCAGGCATTGCGTGCAGAAAAAACAACAGCGATCGTGGTTACTCA
>CAYOHV010000340.1:0-1531 GCA_964403825.1 uncultured Bifidobacterium sp.
ACGATGTCGTGCTCGTCGATTTAGGCGATGAATGCATAGCGATTGATTTTCGTACGGCGACCGTGAGCCGTGCTGATCGACAAAGTGAACACGGATTTCGTTTCACCATCGATCGTCGACTCGTTGAAACCGTCGCCGCTCAAAAAGCGGTCGATTGGAGTGACTCGTTGTTTTTATCCTGTCGGTTCTCTGCATGGCGACGCGGTCCATACAACGAATACGTTTACAACTTTTTCAAATCACTTTCGGAAGAACGTATGGCCCGCGCGGAACAAGAAGCGCGGCGCAGAATTCAATCCACTGATTCGGTAGATGAAATTCGTATCGGCAACTGGATCGTCGAAGCCAAATGCCCACATCGCGGTGCCGATCTTTCGGTGTTCGGTCATCTCGAAGGCGATGTTTTGGTATGCCAATTGCACGGATGGAAATTTGATTGTCAGACCGGAAAATGTTTGACCGCCGAAGAGAAGCGGCTCAAGATTCGCCCAGCCGACTGAGATACGACTCTTTCACTTTTTTATCAATCTCGATCCAACGCTCATCCAGCCAGGCCACGAATTCATCACCGGCCGGTACCGATGCACGCGGAATTAATTCCAAAGTGACATGCGCGGCCGGTTCTTTAACGGAGAGACGACGCAAAATGCCGCCGAACGAATCGAGACCGTCGAAACCGACATGCCAAAGCAAAACCACATTGGCGTTAGGAACTTCTTCGAGTAACGCTGTGGCGCCTGCTGGACGGGGCGGTAAGACGAAATTGGCTTCACGGAAAAGCGCATAACGATCGGGGGCGCGTTTTTCGAGTCGCTCCACCAATGCAGTACGACGTTTGTCATTAGCGCGTGTGCCTTCGGGAAAAATTACGGCGACGTCACGATCACCTAAACCAGCCGCCATTGTGCGAATGCCTACGAGTTCTTGCCGCACGGCCGCACTGCCGCGATCAACGAAATAGTTAGGAATTCGTTGACCAACGATGTCGAGACATGGATCAGCCAGAAGTTCCTTTTTCATGACATAACGAGGGAATCGATGGGTAAGCGATCCGAAAATCCACGCGCTCACCAATGCATCACCGAGACTGGCGTGTCGACCAAAACAAATCAAAGGACCATCGCCCACCGCATCAGCTCCCGATACTTCGATTTTTAATCCGCATGTCAGCCGTAGCGATCGAATTAATTGCGCCGCCCACCAACGTTGGAGTGCGTAATGCAATTTCACATTTTTCCCTTGACCGCAAAGCCAGAAAAGAAACGACGCGATGACTCCGGCCGATTCCAACCAAGTCCAGCAAAAAGCGAACGCAATTAGTCGCAAAGTCGGGAATCGCCATTTACGACTGAATAAATCGATTACGACACAGACGACAATCCAAATTGGCGCCATTAGCAAAAGAATCAGTGCGCCGAGGATGACGCCGCCGCATGTCATTATCCGTCGCAACCAAGCCCGAGACATTTAGCGAGCGTACCTTTCACCCACCGTGAGCGAAGGCGTCGGCGAGCGGAACTTCTTCCACCGA
>CAYOHV010000341.1:0-1528 GCA_964403825.1 uncultured Bifidobacterium sp.
AAGCACGTATTGACGAATTCTGCGCCTTAGCCGGGCACGAACATATCCATAAAGGGATGACGTCTCGGGATCTCACTGAAAACGTTGAACAATTACAAGTACTGGTTGCATTGCGAGTTGTGCGCCGTCGTGTTGTTGCGGCATTAGCTCGAATGGCGGAACTCGCTGCACAAAATGCCACCTTGGTGATGACGGGTCGCACTCATAATGTTCCGGCACAAGCCATCACACTCGGTAAACGAATTGCCAACAGCGGCGAGGAACTTTTAGAAGCGCTTAAACGTCTTGATGATTTAATCGATCGTTATCCGTTGCGAGGAATTAAAGGCCCGGTCGGCACGCAACAAGACATGCTTGATTTATTTGATGGCAATCAAGAGTCAGTGCGTGCACTCGAAGACGCGATTGCGCAACGCTTGGGAATTGCCAATGTCTTTGCCAACGTCGGTCAGGTTTATCCGCGGTCACTTGATCTCGATGTTGTCTCCGCGCTGTTACAAATTGCTTCAGGTCCCGCCAACTTTGCAACGACACTTCGTTTAATGGCAGGTCAAGAACTTGCCACTGAAGGATTCCGACCGGGACAGGTTGGGTCTTCAGCAATGCCCCACAAGATGAACTCGCGTAGTTGCGAAAGAATCAATGGTTTTCACGTTATTTTGCGTGGTTACTTAACAATGGCGGCCACTCTTGCCGGCGAACAGTGGAACGAAGGCGATGTGAGTTGCTCCGTTGTTCGTCGTGTGGCGTTGCCCGATTCTTTCTTTGCCATCGATGGACTTTTCGAAACCTTCCTTACGGTTCTTGATGATTACGGTGTTTATCCCGCCGTGGTGGAAAAAGAACTTGAGCGTTATCTCCCGTTCTTGGCGACAACCAAAGTGTTAGTTGCTGCAATTCGAAATGGAGTCGGCCGCGAAACTGCACACGAGGTAATTAAAGAACATGCCGTTGCGGCGGCACTACGGTTACGTGAACAAGGTGCCAGTGATAACGATTTGATGATCCGTCTTTCGTCCGATGATCGGTTGGGTTTGTCGCAAACACAACTCGACGAAATTCTTTCGGCACCAATCGATTTTGTTGGTCTTGCTCCGTTACAAGTACAAGATTTTGTTCAATCAGTGGCCGCCGTTGTCGCAACTGATCCGAGTGCTGTGTCCTATCGACCCAGCGACATTCTTTGAAATGACCGAACTTCTTCATCTCGCCTCTGGCAAAGTTCGCGACATTTATGCGTTAGGTGACGATCGGTTAGTTCTCGTCGCATCCGATCGCATTTCGGCTTTTGACGTGGTGATGGCCGAACCAATTCCGGAAAAGGGCCGTGTACTAACGGCCATGTCGGCGTTTTGGTTTGAACATTTCGGTGGCGATGTTCGCTCGCATTTACTTTCAACTTCTCTTGCCGATTTACCGCCAGCCGATCGACGACCTGATTGGGAAGGCCGCATCATGGTTTGTCGCCGAGCGGAGATGCTTCCCATTGAATGCATTGTGCGGGGCTATTTATCGGGCTCGGCCTATA
>CAYOHV010000342.1:0-1523 GCA_964403825.1 uncultured Bifidobacterium sp.
CACGGTCGATAAAGGAGTTTCGTTCATGGGCATAAGCGTCGTGAATCTCAGCCATTCGCTCGAGCCCAACTTCAACTTCGACGCGGTCAACACCGCCCTCGGATTCAATCGTGCCGATGGCGGCGCGTGCTTGCGGATCACATAACCAATACAACGTGGGCATTGGTGTGCCGTCATACAAAAACGGGTGGTTACGCACCACAACCGGATCACCATTGGAACGACGCACGGTAACGACAAAGTCGCCCATCGGTGCGCGCCCCAAAAGTTGGGCGACGCGTTCTAAATCGTTGTTTACTTCGTCATTCACGAACGACGACGGCGACGGCGAACTAATCCGTAGACCACTGCGGCCGCAATGGCTACACCCAAAATCGGCGCGGCGCGTTTCAATAACGGCGACCCCGCCGAACCCAAAAGATCAATCGCTTCTGGTTCGGGTTGATCAATTTTGCGCACGGTTGATCCGTTCGACTCTGGTGCTGCGGCCGGTGTCGGAGTAGGTGCACTGGCTGCCACGACCGCTTCGGCTTCTTTCACCACAGCGGCGGCATCATCAACCAAAACAGTCTGTTCAAGATTGTCAACGAATTGGCTCAAAATTTTGGCGCTCACATCCGCCAACACACCGCGACCAAATTGCGCCACCTTTCCCGTAACCGTGAGATCAGTCGTAACGGTTACCTGAGTTCCGCCGCCCGCGCTTTCTAATTGCGCGGTAATAGTGGCACTGGCGTTTCCTTGACCGCGCGTATCGCGACCCGATGCTTCTAAAACTGCTTTCATGGCCGCGTCATCGCGCTCCACAAAAACCGCTTTGCCTTTGTACTGCGCTTGAATCGGGCCAACTTTTACTTTGACCACGCCTCGAAATTCGTCGCCTTCAATTTCTTGCAACTGCGCGCCAGGTAGACAGGGAGCGATTCGTTCCACATCGGTCAAAACTTTCCATGCCACTTCCGGCGGAACGCTGACTGAAAACGTGTTGATCAATTCCATTGTTCAAGATCCTCCCGGGTGTCGATATCGCGCCCGTCGCCTTGGCAGGCTAGTTCCCCCACCAACTCGGGCCTCTTTCGCATAAGTTCTCGGGCTCCATAGTCTCCCGAGCCGTCCAGTAATGGCCAAACGGAAGCGGCAAGCCGCACAGGGTTACCCCGCTTCCCGTTATATGTCGCCACCAAAATCGGCCACGAGGAATCTTCGGCCAACGCTCGCCAACATGCCGGCGTCACTGCTGGTTGATCGGCAAGACCAACCACCACCGCATCCATTCCATCTTGTTGCGCTCGATCAAGGGCGACGCGCAGCGAACTCCCCATTCCCGATGACCAGTTTTCATTGACCAGTTCCAGAATTGGGGGCGAGCAAAATTCGGCCAATGACACCGGTCCCGAAACGACGTAGATGGCAGAAAAAATATCGGCCTCGCAAACAGCAGCGATCGCATGGGAAAGAAGCGGTCGACCATGTAAATGCGCCAGAACTTTATGGTCGGGACCAAAGCGACGAGACTCGCCGGC
>CAYOHV010000343.1:0-1523 GCA_964403825.1 uncultured Bifidobacterium sp.
TGGGACAACATCGACATCTTCGGCTGGATGGGTTACCCCATGCAGATCAAGGTCAACTTCCTTTGCCGCGATTCGATTTTGGCTGCGCCAATTGTTTTGGATCTCGCCCTGTTTATGGATCTCGCCGCCCGCGCCGGACAATCGGGTGTGCAGGAATGGTTGTCGTTCTATTTCAAAGCACCTCAAGCAGCCGGTGCCATCGATGCTGAACACGATTTATTTATCCAACAAACCAAACTCAAAAACACCCTGCGGGAATGGATGGGCGAGCAACCAGTCACTCATTCTGAAGCCGGCTAGAGCAATTTCGACCAGTTCCCGCTAGGGTGGCCTTCGTTGTAAAAACGGCCGGTCGGCCCCGAACACTGCATGGAGAAACAATGCCAGTCCCCACCCCCGCCGAACTTGGACCCCTCGCCGGCCTCGCCGGCACTTGGGAGGGCGACCAGGGTCTCGATATCTCCTATCACCACGCTGAGGGCGAAATTGGTGAAACCAAGTACCGCGAAAAGGTTGAATTCAAGCCTTTCGGTCCGGTGGATAACGGAACTCAATCGCTCTTCGGCCTCGATTACCGCATGGCCGCCTACAAAGAAGGCGAAGACGAGCCATTCCACACCGAAGTTGGTTACTGGTTATGGGACGCAGACAACAAGCAGGTCATGCGTTGCTTCATGGTTCCCCGTGGTCAAGTTGTTATCGCCGGTGGCAGCGCCAACGCCGATTCCAAGACCTTAGAGATGAGTGCCAAGAACGGTTCAAACACCTACGGCATCCTTTCGAACCAATACCTCGAAGCTAACTCAAAGACTCCTGAATACTCCTGCACCATCACTGTTGGTGACGGCGAGTGGTCGTACACCGAAACCACCGTGTACGAAGTGAAGTCAAAGGGCATGATCGTGCAACACACCGATCGCAACACCCTTAAGAAGGTCGGCTAGTCCGAACTGCAAAAGAAGTGAAAAGGCCCCGGTTCCGACCGGGGCCTTTTTTATTGCACTGATGTTGTCGTTAGTTTCGAACGGGATCGAGAACCACTAACGGGATCTGGCGTTCCGTCTTTTTCTGATAGCCGCCGTAATGCGGTTTATGCGCCAATATCTGTTGCCAAATTTCCTCCCGCTCGGTTCCTTCGGCAACGCGCGCTTTCATCGGCATTGGACCTTTGCCCTTATAAACAACTTCAACATTGGGATCAGCTTCCAAGTTGAGAAACCACGCCGGATGAACTGGATCGCCGCCGCGTGATGCCACCACCACAATCGAATCACCAAGTTGCACCGGTGAAGTCAGCATCGACTCACGCATTACGCCCGATTTACGTCCCTTGGTGCGCAATTTAAGAACCGGCATACCGCCAGCGCGCCAACCCACCTTGCCGAAAGTCACCGTCAAGAGCGACTTATGAAATGTATTCATTGCTTTCATAGCGAAATCACTAGGCATGAAAAGACCTTAGCGATTTGTTTCTCTTTACGCTGATTTTGCCACCGCAATTGCCGATGCCACACATGTCCATG
>CAYOHV010000344.1:0-1523 GCA_964403825.1 uncultured Bifidobacterium sp.
TAGGTTGGCAAGCCGAGTACACCCATGAAGAGGCGTACGTTGAATCCGATCGTGGAGGTCCGTGGGCGCGCCTTACACCGCGTCATCGTCAAAAGATTGCACTCGGTGTTGCGGGTGTTTTCGCCGCCGCTGCCGCTGGAACCATTGTGTATTTCGTACGCCGGCATCTGCGGAAGCCGCAATAAAAACAAGCGCGCAATTTATTTGATATGCAATGCCATCAACGTGGCATTCACCCAACGCGATTCATCATTGCGTGTGTAGGTGACAGTTACGACATCGCCAATTTGGCGACTCGAAATAATGCCGGGCAATGAAGTTGAATGATCAATTTCAATTCCATCGATAGCGGTGATGACATCGCCCACTTTGAGTTGTGCCGATTCCGCTGGCGAACCTGAAGTCACTGATGTGATGAGAGCACCTTTTCCTTCATTGGGTGCTACCCACACGCCAAGCATGGGGCGGGTATCGGATTGTGTTTCCAGCGATGCCAAGCGCGCTGATTCGATGACGGCGTAGGTGCCGACGCCAACAAATATTGTGACTGCGAGGCCCAAAGCGATAATGCGCACAAAGACCGACACGCCTTGCGATTTTTTGGTTTTTTCCAGCACCGCAACATGGCGCGACTGCGATGCGACCTCAGAAGGATGTCGCCAAAGACGGTCGTCGGGAGGCAGCGGAGTCGATCCGCCGTCGTCCTCACCGAAATCATCGGGAGTTGCCACGTCGTCACGGTAGTGGCCAAGCCGGTTGAGGGGTACGCGCCCCCCACTACGATGGGGCCGTGGCTTTCGCCGTTCCTGACTCCGATACGTGGGTAGCACTCACCGAGAACCCTTTAGACATTGGCACAGCCAATGATTGGGTGGCGCTGCCGCAATGTGGGGCCGTTGTTCTTTTTTCGGGCCTTGTACGTGATCATGCTGATGGTGCAACGGGCGTGACTCATATTGATTACGAAGCATGGGCCGAAGAAGTCGAACCGCGTTTATTGCAACTCGCTGATGAAATGCGCAATCAATGGCCTGACCTTGGACGCATCGTTCTTTGGCATCGACATGGAACGGTGAGGCTTAGTGAGTCATCAGTGATCGTGGCCGTTTCGACACCGCATCGTGGTTCGGCATTTGCCGCGGCGCAATTTGGTATCGACACTTTGAAAGCAACGATTCCGATTTGGAAAAAAGAATTTCATGATGGCGGCGCACAATGGGCACGTTCCGCGCAACATATTGAAGTTGTCACCGAAAACGTTTCATCCGCGGGGGTGAAGTAATGAGCGGTGTTGGATTTCTTCTCGCTTTTTTTGTTTTGTGTATTGCTGGATCGTTGATTGTGGTGGCTCGCCATCGCCGTCCGAAAAATTTCATGCATTCACTGGATGAATTCCAACGTGAAATGGATGCGTTATCGCGTCCGCCGCAACCGAAATCACCGCCGCGGCCGGTTCGTTCGGTCAACGAACGTACGCCCAGGAGTCGCTAAGTGGCGAGAGATTTAGCAATTGATTTAGGTAC
>CAYOHV010000345.1:0-1519 GCA_964403825.1 uncultured Bifidobacterium sp.
ATGCAAAGCGGAACGTTGACTAAGAAGATTGATCCCCACCAAAAATGATTAAGCAAAAATCCGCCGGCTAAAGGTCCGAGTGCTACACCGATGCCGGCAACGGCTGACCAAATTCCAATTGCTTTAGGACGTTCTTCGGGACCAAAAGTGATAGTGAGGATGGCCAACGTTGAAGGAAAAATTAAAGCGCCACCAATTCCCATAAGGCCACGAAAGAGAATGAGTTCGTCGGCCGTGGTGGCCACGCTTGCCAAGCCTGAGCCCAATCCAAAGATAATCAGACCGATAACCAGTGTGCGGTGACGTCCCCACTTATCGCCAATAGCTCCCATAGTGAGCAATAAACAGGCAAAAACGATGGTGTAGGAATCTAAAAGCCATTGCAATTGTGCTTGTGATGCACCGAGTTCGCGCACGATTGACGGCAAACTCACATTCATAATGGTGTTGTCAACCGACGTGATCGTGACGGCCAAACAGATTGACAACAATGTCCACCAGCGCCGCTGTTGAATTTTTTCGGGTGTCCACGAACGCGCCCGACTAAGAGTGAGAGCCATCGCTTTCACCTTAGAACGAAACGCGTTAGGCGAGTTTCATAAACATTTTTTCGACGTCGCTAACGGAGTAACCCTTGGCTGCTGATGCATCGGGGTCTTGTAAGCATGAAGTCAAACCGGCGGCCAACATTTTGAAGCCGACCTGTTCGAGCGCTTTTGTGGCGGCGGCGATTTGCGTAACAACGTCGCGACATTCGCGATCTTCAGCAAGCATTGCTTGGATGCCGCGAATTTGACCTTCCACCCGACGTAAGCGTTTGTGGAGATCGTCCTTTACTTCGCTCGAAATATCCATGGCTCAGCGACGAAACCAACGACGTTTGCCTTCGCCGGAGGCGCTTACCTTTTCTTTGCTATGACCCTGGCAACGCTTTGACGTTGGCAAATGGCCGAGTACTTGTTCGACATGAGCGCCGCAGCCACTCCAAGTTGCGAGCCCACATTGTTCGCATGTCACTTGTTTACACATACCCCCTAGGGTATCATGATTAGGTGCCAAGGGCGCAAGTAATTGCCACCCTTGGCCTTGAACCACCTTTATCGGAGCAAAAAATGTCGCTGTATTTCTCCCAGTACTACTTGGACTGTCTTTCCCACGCGAGTTACCTCCTCGGAGATACGCGATCTGGGCGCGCTGTAGTTGTTGATCCCCAACGCGATGTTGAGCAATACCTGAATGACGCAAAAGAAAATGGCTTGCGTATTGAAAAGGTGATCGAAACACATTTTCATGCTGACTTCTTAAGCGGACATTTAGAACTGGCGGCTGCGACTGGCGCAGCGATCGTTTACGGAGCGCAAGCGGACGGTCGCGTTGATTTTCCGATTGAAGTTGTGAAGGACGGCGATCGACTTTCGCTTGGAGATGTCGAACTTGAGTTTTGGGAAACACCGGGACATACGCCAGAGTCAATTTCGATTTTGGTTTGGGAAAATGGAAAAAGCGCCGAAAGTGCACC
>CAYOHV010000346.1:0-1514 GCA_964403825.1 uncultured Bifidobacterium sp.
GCTTTGTGGTGCCGGTGATTTTGCTGGTCGTTACGATCAGCGCTTTGGCGTTGGGCGCTTTCCCTACTCGTACCTTCCTTGATCAACGTCGCACGGTTGCTTCAGCCGAGGCGCGACTCAATGAATTAGAGCAGGCCAATGCTGATGCCGAAGCCCAAATCGAAGCACTGGGTACCGATTCTGAAATTGAACGTTTAGCCCGTGAGAAATATGGCTACGCCAAGGCTGGCGAAGAGGTGTACCACGTACTCCCGCCAGCCACCGATCCGGTGCGGGTTCCTGATGCTTGGCCTTTCAATCAACTTGGCACAACGCTTAATCGTTAAATTCGCTCCGCATGGGCCCCTCGCTGGGTAACTACTAATCTGCTTGCAGGTTGGCTGATTGGGGCGAGCCGAAGTTGTGGGGGAGTGACAAATGAGTGTGATGGGCACCCGTGTACTACGACGTGAGGATCCGGCTTTTCTTACCGGTGAAGCGCGTTACACCGCCGATCTCAACGATCCGCTTTTGGATGGCGCGTTACATGTGCATTTTGTGCGATCAACAATTGCGCATGCCACCATCACTGAACTCGATGTCACCGAGGCAGCGCAGGCCGACGGCGTCGTTGCGGTGTTTACTGCCGCCGATATTGAAGCTGATGGTCTCAACGCATATCCCATGGCCATCCCAGGCATGATTCCTGAAGCAGTCGGACGCCCGTGGTTAGCCAAAGACGTTGTTCGTTTTGTTGGTGAAGCAATCGCCGTAATTGTGGCGACCTCCAAAGAAGCGGCATATGACGCATCGGAACTTGTCATCATTGATTACGAACCACTCGATGCGGTTGTTGATCTGCTCGACGCTGCCAGTGATCGAGTGATCATTCATCCGGCGCATGGAACGAACACCGCGTTAGAAATGAATTTGGGCGAAGCCGCCGACTTATTTGATGGTTGTGAAGTTGTTGTGCGCGAAGACCTCGTCAATCAACGACTCAATGTTTGTCCGATGGAACCACGCGGTGTTGCCTGCACTTGGCAAGACGGACGTTTAGTCATGTTCCTTTCCACCCAAGCGCCTCATGGTGTTAAAGGAAAGATGGCGGGAATTTATGGTTTAAATCCCGATGGTTTGCGTATTGTCGCTCCGGCGGTGGGCGGAGGATTTGGCGCCAAGATCAATGTTCAGGCCGATGAAGCTTTATTGCCCTGGGTGTCGCGCAAAGTTGGTAAGCCCGTACGTTGGGGCGAGACGCGTTCGGAAGCCATGGTGTCCATGCCTCATGGACGTGGACAACTACATCGAGTGGAAATTGGTGGAACCCGCGATGGAAATGTGACGGCCTATCGCCTCACTGTTATTCAAGACACGGGTGCTTATCCATCGATGGGAACGTTCTTACCGTTCATGACGCGCACGATGGCCCAAGGCACGTATCAAATTGATCGCGTTGAATGCAATGTGAAAAGCGTGATCACCACCACAACGCCAATTGAGGCCTACCGCGGTGCTGGTCGTCCCGAAGCCTG
>CAYOHV010000347.1:0-1502 GCA_964403825.1 uncultured Bifidobacterium sp.
GCCGCCTATGGTGCAGATGTTGAATTGGCTTATGACAACTTAAGGATGACGGTGTGAGTACCCAACTGCGACACGACGGTCGACGACCCGATGAATTGCGACCGATAACTATTGAGCGTGATTTCACTGATTCAGCATCGGGTTCAGTACTGCTGCGCGCCGGTCGCACCATCGTTTTATGTACCGCTTCGATTGATGAAGATGTTCCTCGTTGGATGAAGGGCAGCGGTAAAGGCTGGGTGACGGCTGAATATTCGATGCTTCCCGGTGCTTCAATGGAACGTATTCGACGTGAAGTGTCTTCCGGTAAGCCCAGTGGCCGCACGCAAGAGATTCAACGGTTGATTGGACGATCATTGCGCGGTGTTTGCGACATGGTGGCCTTGGGAGAGCGTCAGGTGGTTGTTGACTGCGACGTTTTACAAGCCGATGGCGGAACGCGCACTGCTTCAATCACGGGTGGTTATCTCGCGTTGCATGATGCGCTTTCCCGGTTAGTGGCGAGCGGAACAATTGCCAAACATCCCTTAACCGAAAAATGTGCTGCCATATCAGTTGGCATCGTTGATGGGGTGCCCATGCTTGATCTTCCGTATGTTGAAGATTCAGCGGCCTTAGTTGATATGAACGTCGTGATGACTGAAAGCGGCCGTTTTCTGGAAGTGCAGGGAACAGCTGAAGGTATGAGCTTCAGTCGAGGTGAACTCGATCAACTTCTGCAACTTGCCGAAGGCGGACTGAATGAAATTTTCGCCTTACAAGATGAATTGCTTTCATCGCCACCTCTTGCCAAACGGTCGTAATGCTTGAAATTGTCTGCGCTAGCGCCAATGCCAAAAAAGTGGCGGAATTGCAGGAAATTTTGCGCTCACTCGGCGTCGAACTTTTGCCTCGTCCGGCAGCATTGGCCGATACCGAAGAGACGGCCTTAACGCTTATCGGAAACGCGCAACTAAAGGCACAAGCAGTCGCCGAGTTTTGCGGTCAAGCGGCATTGAGCGATGACACCGGTTTAGAAGTTGATGCACTTGGCGGCGCGCCGGGTGTACACACTGCTCGGTTTGCGGGAGAAAATGCGTCGGCCGCAGAAAACAATCAGAAACTTCTCGATCAGTTACGCGATTTTCCACTTCGTGATCAGCGCTCAGCGCGTTTTCGGACCGTGATTTGTGTGTTGCGTCCCGATGGAAAAGAACACATCGCCGAAGGTGTAGTTGAAGGTTGGATTGCCGATGAGTTACGGGGGCAAGACGGTTTTGGTTACGACCCGCTCTTTATTCCACGCGATGGAGACGGTCGTACCTTTGCTGAAATGTCAGCAGAAGAAAAACATGCAATTAGTCATCGCGGGCGGGCTTTGCGTGCACTTTTAGAAAACTGGCCCCGTGATTTTTCGTAATTCGGTAAAAGATCGCCATCTGCATGCCTGATGTTCGGGGCATAACTATTTGGTGCGGGCGGGGGGAGTCGAACCCCCAAGTCCTTACGGACACTGGGACCTA